>DATAZS010000344.1:0-10816 GCA_036271915.1 Polyangia bacterium | reverse complement strand
GGAGCTCGCGGGCCGCGAGGTGCGCGAGCTCCAGCCCCCGGCGCGCGACGAGCTGAAGCTCCTGATCTTCGAGGCGCGCGAAGGGTTGCCCGTCGAGGCGGCCGCGGCGGAGGCGGCGCGCATCCTGAAGACGGGCGACTTTGCGTCGGTCGTCGGCGAGGACGCAGGGCTCGGCAAATCCGAGGGCGTGCAGCGCGAATCGCTTCGACTGTCGTACCCGACCTGGATGATCGAGCAGTTCACGAACGACCTCGGCTGGGAGGGTGGGCTCGCGCTGGCAGCCCAGATGAATACCCGCGCCCCCATGGCCCTGCGCGTGAACACGGCGCGCATCTCGCGCGAGGCGCTCATCGCGCGCCTCGCCGAGGAGCACGTCGTCGCTGCGCCCACGAAGCTCGCGCCCGCGGGGCTCGTGCTCGAGACGCGTGTCAACGCGTTCGGGCTGTCGGCGTTTCAAGAGGGGCTCTTCGAGGTCATGGACGAGGGCAGCCAGGTCGTCGCGGAGCTCGTCGCGCCGCCGCCCGGTGGGCGCGTCGTCGACGCGTGCGCGGGCGCGGGCGGCAAGACGCTCGCGATCGGCGCGTCCATGGACGGCAAGGGGCGGCTGCTCGCGCTCGACACCGACGGCAAGAAGCTCGAGGAGCTGCGGCGCCGCGCGCGTCGCGCGGGGCTCACGAACGTCACGGCGCGGCCCGTGACGGCCGAGGGCACGACGATGCCCGCCGAGGCGCGTCCGGCGGGTTGGGATCGCGTGCTCGTCGACGCGCCTTGCTCGGGACTCGGCACGCTGCGCCGAAATCCGGAGGCGCGCTGGCGGCTCACGGCGCAGGCCGTGAAGGCCTTCCCCGCGCGTCAGCTCGCGCTGCTCGTGACGTACGCGCCGCTCGTCGCCGTCGGCGGACGCTTGATGTACGCCACCTGCAGCGTCGTCGAGGACGAGAACGAGCGCGTCGTCAGCAAGTTCCTCGCCGAGCGGGACGACTTCGTGCGCGTGCCCGTCAAGGAGATCTGGGGCAAGGAGCGCGCCGCGGGCGTCGGCGACGGCCTCTCGCTGCGCATGTATCCGCACACGCACGACACCGACGGCTTCTTCGCGGCCGTGCTGCGCCGCGTGCGCTGAGCGACACAGCCGCGTCATCTTCCAAATCGGGCGAGCGTGCTAGGCTGCGCGCCCGATGCAGCGGTTTGTCCTGGCCGTCCTGCTCATGGGCGCCCTCAGCTTTGCGAGGATCGCTCGCGCGGACGAGACGCCAGTCGTCGCGCCCGCGGCCGATCCGCTCTCGATCTACGTCGTGACGTTCGGGCCGGGCGATCACCCGTTCTTCAAGTTCGGGCACGACGCGCTCCTCGTGCGCGATCGCGCTGCGGGCACGGAGCGCGTCTACAACTTCGGCACGTTCGCGTTCGGGCCCGGGCTCATCGGTGAGTTCCTGCACGGGCGGCTCACGTACTGGCTGTCCGTGTCGAACCTCGCACCGACGGTCGCGAGCTACGAGCGCGAGAACCGCACGATCGTGCTGCAGGAGCTCGCGTTGCCGCCCCAGACGAAGGCGGCGATGCGCGCGGCGCTCGACGACAACGCGCGGCCCGACAAGCGCGCGTACAAGTACGACTACTTCCTCGACAACTGCGCGACGCGCGTGCGTGACGCCGTCGATCGCGCGACGGGCGGTGCGCTGCGGGATTCGGCGCGCGCGCCGGGGCGCCTCACGCTGCGCGACCAGGCGCTGCGTATGACGGCCGACACGCCGTGGCTCTGGCTCGCGCTCGATCTCGTGCTCGCGGGCGCGACCGATCGTCCCATCGATCGATGGGGCGAGATGTACATCCCCGAGGAGCTCGAGCGCGGGCTGCGCGCCGTGAACCTCGAGGGGCGGCCGCTCGTCGCGTCCGAGACCGTGTTGTTCGCGGCCAATCGTCCGCCGCCGCTCGAGTGGCCGCCCGCGCGCGGCGTGACGCTGCTGCTCGTTGGGCTCGGCATCGGCCTCGTGTTCGTCGCGCTCGGCTGGTCGGCGCCGAACCGCCCAGCCGTGCGCGCGCTGCTCGGCCTCACCGTCGCGGTGTGGGGGCTCGTCGTCGGCTTCCTCGGGTGCTTCTTGCTGTACGCGTGGGCGCTCACCGACCACGTCGTCACGCACCGCAACGAGAACATCCTCCTGTGCGCGCCGTGGGCCGTCGCGCTCGCCGTGCTCGGCGTCGGCGTCGCGTTCGGGTCGCGGCGCCTCACGCTGGGCGCGCTGCGCGTCGCCGTCGCGTCGCTGCTGCTCGCGCTCGCGGGCTGGGGCCTCAAGGCGCACCCGGCCTTCCACCAACACAATGCCGCGCTCATCGCGCTGCTGCTGCCGCCGTGGTTCGGTATGGCGATCGGCCTTCTGCACGCGCGGCACGGGAGCTGACCGACATGGCTGGCGAGGATCTCGGCACGAGCACGTGGATCGCGGACGGCGTCGACGGACGGCCGAGCGGCCTGCGCATCCGGCGCTGTCGGCTCACCGTCGTCGCGGGCCCCGACGCGGGCCTCGCGCGCGACTTCGAGGCCCACGCGATCCGGGTGGGCGCGCGCCGCGGCGCCGACCTCGTGCTGACCGACACCAAGGTCTCGCGCACGCACTTCGAGATCCGGCTCGACCCGCAGGGCTATCGCGTGCGCGATCTCGAGTCGACGAACGGCACGTTCGTGAGCGGCCTTCGCGTCACCGACGTCTACATCCCGCCGGGCGCGTCGATCTACGTCGGCGACACGCGGCTGCGCTTCGACCCGCTCGACGACTCCGTCGAGGTCGCGCTGTCGAGCGCCGATCGCTTCGGCGACATGGTGGGCCGCAGCGTCGTCATGCGCGAGCTGTTCGCGCGCCTTGCGGCCGTCGCGCCCACGGACGCGACCGTGCTCGTCACGGGCGAGACGGGCACGGGCAAGGAGCTCGTCGCCGAGGCGCTGCACGAGAACTCGGCGCGTAAGAATGGCCCCTTCGTCGTGCTCGACTGCGGCGCGATCCCCGCGAACCTCATGGAGAGCGAGACCTTCGGCCATGAGCGCGGCGCGTTCACGGGCGCGACGTCGGCGCGCGCGGGCGCGTTCGAGCGCGCAAGCGGCGGCACGCTGTTCCTCGACGAGATCGGCGAGCTGCCGCTCGAGATGCAGCCGAAGCTGCTGCGCGCGCTTGAGCGCCGCGAGATCCGGCGCGTGGGCGGCGCGAAGATGCTGCAGGTCAACATCCGCGTCGTCGCGGCGACGAACCGCGACCTGGCCGTCGAGGTCAACAAGGGGCGCTTCCGCGAGGATCTCTTCTATCGCCTGGCCGTCGCCCACCTGGTCGTGCCCGCGCTGCGGGAGCGGCGCGACGACATCCCGCTGCTCGTCGAGCACATCCTCGCGAGCCTGCCCGAAGGCCGCGAGCGCGGGCCGCGGCCCGAGACGATCGAGCTCATGAAGAAGCACGAGTGGCCCGGCAACGTGCGCGAGCTGCGCAACGTCATCGAGCGCGCCGTGCTGTTCAAGCAGACGGTGCGCGAACCGTCCGTGATCGCGCCGGCCCCCGAGGCGCGCGACGTCGCGTCTGACGATCTGCGCGTCGCCGTCGATCCGACGGTGCCGTTCAAGGTCGCGAAGCAAGAGATGATAGATGAGTTCGAGCGGCGCTATGTGAGGGCGCTGCTCGACGCGCACGGCGGCAACATCTCGGCCGCGGCGCGCGCCGCCGGCATCGACCGCATGTCGATCCACAAGATCCTCACGCGGCTCGGCATGGAGCGCGAAGAGAAGACTGGCGACAGTTAAGGCAGCTTCTAAGGAAGCTTCACGCGATAGGCGTGCTTGGCCGGCACGTCGACGGCGAGCATGAGCTGCTTGTGCCGCACGGGGTTGACGAGCTTGAGGCGGTGGTGACCGATCGGCAGCGAGAGCCCCTTGACGGGCGCTTCGCCCACCTTGCGGCCGTCGAGGTACACGATGGCCCACGGATCGACATGGAGATCGATCGTGCCGAAGCGCTGCGCGGCGACGAGCTTGCGGTCGACGACGACGTCCCGCCGATCGACGAGCGTGATCGGCTCCACGACGTCGACGAAGTCGTGGCGGCGCAGGCGCAGCGTGTGTTGTCGGCCGTCGGCCGCGAGGCTCACGTTGCCGAGCGGCGTGCGCCCGACGGTGCGGCCGTCGACGGCGACCTCGGCGCCGGGCGGCGTCGTCGTCACGAGCAGGCGCGTCGCGGGCGCCTCGAGCGCCGCGCGATAGAACGCGCGCTCGCCGGGCTTGAGCACGACGCCGGTCGCGATCCAGTCGCGGTAGCCGGGCAGGCGCAGCTCGAGGCGGTGCGGCGCGCCCGGGCTCGGGCGCTCGACGGCGATCGTCGTGGGCGCGGGCGCGGCGATGGCGCGCCCGTCGAGGAGGATCTGCGCACCCGCGGGCGTCGACTCGATCGTGAGCTCGGCGCGCGCGCTGGCGCGTTCGCCCTTCGCGCCCGCGCCCACAGCGAAGGCGACGGCGCCGCCGACGGCCAGCGCGGCGCCCGCGATGATCCAGCGCCGTCTCGGGCGCGCACGCGACGGCGCCGCGGGCACGATCGCCGGATCGCCCGCGATCGTGAGCTCCCAGACGGCCACGCCGTCGGCGCCTTGCTCGCCGCGCACGAAGGTCACCTTTGGGCGCACGTTCGGCAGCGCGACCGTCTTGCTGCTCTCGACGGGCGACACGGAGGTCGGCACGGCCGCGAGCGCCGGGGCCGAGCCGCGTTGAGTGACGCGCGGCCCGCTCCCGCCCGTCGTCGACGCCGCCGTGAGGCCGAGCTCGGCGCGGATGAGCGCGTCGGTGTCGATCCCGCCCGGCGCCGCCTCCTCGACGACGGGTGGCAACCACCGGCCCACGGCCGCGGCGACGTCCATCGCCGTCGCGACGACCGTGTGCGAGTAGCTGACGTCGAGCAGCGCGCGCAGCAGCTCGGACGCTTGCTGATAGCGCCGCGCCGGATCGCGCTCGAGCGCCTTCGCGAGCACCTCGTCGAGCGCGGGCGGCAGCGCCGGACGCCGCGCCGACGCCGGCGAGATCGGCATCGTGCGCACGCTCTCGACGAGCGCGTCGACGTCGCGTCCGCGGAAGAGCTTGTCGCCCGTGAAGAGCTCGTACATGACGACGGCCGCCGAGAAGAGATCCGAGCGCGCGTCGAGCGGCGCGCCGTGCGTCTGTTCGGGCGACATGTACGGCCACTTGCCCATCACGCGCGTGTCGCGGTGGGCGTCGACGGCGGCGCCCTCGACCGCGGCCGCGCGCGCGATGCCGAAGTCGGCGATCTTCACCTCGCCTAGGCGCGACAGCAGGATGTTCGAGGGCGAGATGTCGCTGTGAACGACGCGGCGTGCGTGCGCGACGTCGAGGCCTTTGCACATCTCCATCGCGATGTGCATGGCGGCGCCGAGCGGCACGCCTTCGCCGCGCGCGCTCGCCGCCTTGAGAAAGCGGCCGAGATCGGGCCCGTCGACGTACTCCATCGCGATGTAGAGCGAGCCGGCGAAGCGCCCGAAGTCGAAGATCTGTACGATGTTCGCGTGCGTGAGCGTCACGGCGAGCTTGGCCTCGGCGATGAAGCGACGCTCGAACTCGGCATCGCGCGCGAGATCGGGCAGGATGCGCTTGATGGCGAGCGTCTTCTCGAAGCCGTGCGCGCCGTGAGCCTTGGCGCGAAAGATCTCGGCCATGCCGCCCACGGCGACCCGTTCGAGGAGATCGTAGCGCCGGAGCGTCTGTTCTCCTTCCGCCATGCGCCGCTATTATAGACACGTGCGTCGCCGTCTCTCGGGCCTCGCGGTCTCGTGCGTGCTCACGGCCGTCGCTTTTCAGGCATTCGCGCAGAGCGCGTCGGTGCGCGTGGGGCTCGCGGACGTCGCGACGAGCGCCGAGGGGCACGCCGCCGTCGCGGCGCTGCGCGCGCGCCTCGAGACGCGGCCGGGGATCTCGCTGCCGCACGACGCGGCCCGCGCCGCGCTCGAGGAGCCGCTCGGCGGGCAGGCGCAGGGCGACGCGGGAGAGGGCGCGACGCGCCCGCGCGCCGCGCAGCTCGTGCGCGCGGCGCGCGACGCCTACAGCCGCTTCGACTACGACGGCGCGCTCGAGCGGCTGCGCCAGGCAGAGCTCGCGCTCGCGACGGCGCCGCCCGAGCCGGACGTCGTGCGCCTGCTCGTCGACATCAACCTGCTCGTGGGCGTCGTGCAGGCCGACCGCGGCGACGCGCCTCGCGCGCTCGAGGCGTTCCGGGTCGCGCAGCGCCTCGACCCCGCGCGCAAGGCGCTCGATCCCGGCAGCTACCGCCCGCGCGTCGTCGCGCTGTATGCGCAGGCGGCCGCTGCGCCCGAGCCGCGCCACGCGCGCCTCGACGTCGTCACGGATCCGCCGGGCGCCGTCGTGTGGATCGACGGTCGCCGCGCCGGCACGTCGCCGCTCTCGTCGTCGCTCGAGATCGGCCTTCACTACGTCGCGGCCGTCGCGGAGGGCAGCGCGCCGCGCCTCGAGAAGCCATTGCTGCGCGCCGGCGAGGACACGCGCCTGTCGATGCTGCTGTCGCGCTCCTCGCCCGAGGATCGCGCGCGGCAGACGCGCGTCGAGCTGCTGGGCGGACGGCTCGGCTGGGATCGCGGGCCCGCGGCGCTCGCCGCCGCCGCGTCGCTCGACCTGCTCGTCATCGTGCGCGACGTGCCCGATGCGCGCTCCGTCGCCGCGATCTACGACGCGCGCTCGGGCGAGCTCGGCCCCTGGCGGCCGGCCGCGCCCGCGGAGTCCGTGCTCGTCGCGCTCGCGACCGCGCTCACGCCGCCGGTCCGCGCATCGCTCGTCACGAACGGCGCCACGGGCGAGCCGTCGCCCGTGACGGCGACGCCGTGGTACAGGAGTTGGTGGCTCGCGCCCCCGCTCATCGCCGTGGGCGCGGCCGTCGGCCTCGGCGCGCTGTGGATCTACGATCGTGAACGGACGACGACCTACGCCATCAACCGCTGGTGCTTCAATGCCACCTGCTCGAAGTAGCGCGCTCGTCGTCGTCGCGCTCGCGCTCGCGCTCGGCTGCAGCCTCGACGATAAGCACGGCCTCACGCTCCAGATCGGCACGGCCTCCAACTGCGTGCGCACGTCGCTCGCGTGCGGCGGCGAGGTGGGCGTGTTCGTGACCGACGCCAAGACGAACGAGGTGCTCGACACGCGGTGCATCTCGTTCGCCGCCGATCCGACGATGACGCTCGAGAAGCTGCCCACGGTGCTGGCCGACACCATGCCTCCGTTGTCCCAGATCGCGGGCGGCCGCTCGATCGTCATCGAGGTCGCCGCCTACAGCCCCACGTCCGGCAAGGGCTGTCCGCGGTTCTCGCCCGACGTGGGCGGCAACCCGGCCGTGCCCAGCTACTTCGGCAAGTCGGCCGCCTCGGCCGCGGGCGTCGCCGCTTCGATCTCCGTGTCGCTGTCGTGCCTGCCGACGGCCTGTCTGCCGTGCACGAAGTTCGCCGCGCCCACGGGCACCGATCCCGACGGCGGCGTCGCCGACGCGGGCATCGAGAAGCCGTTCAAGACGGCGGCGCGCCTCGTGTCGTCGCTCGCCGCTGGCCAGATCGGCTGCCTCGAGGACGGCACCTACGCCGAGAACGTCACCTTCGCGAAGACCGGCACGAACGCGGGCCCCATCACGCTCACGGCCGCGCCAGGCGCGCACCCCGTCTTGAAGGGTGTGCTCACGATCCCCGACACGACCGACTACATCACGATCGCGAACCTGTCGCTCGACGGCGACGCCGCGACGACGAAGTCGGCGAGCCCGCTCGTGCGCGGCGATCACGTCGCGCTGCGCGGCAACGACATCACGAACGTGGGCGCCGACTGCGTGACGCTCGGCGATCCGACCTTCGGCGTGGCCAAGCTCACCGACATCGAGAGCAACCGCATCCACGGCTGCAAGGCCGGCATCGTCGCGCGCGTCGCCGAGTCGGGCGAGATCCAGCAGAACTTCATCTTCGACAACACGGGCAACGGCGTCGCGCTCAACCCCAACGGCGACTCGTTCACCGTCGAGCACGACGTCATCGACGGCAACGGCAGCGGCTTCCTCTTCGGCTCTGACGGCAAGGTCGTCTCGATCAGCAACGTCCTGCGCACGAGCATCGTCTCGAACTCGACGGTCGGCTACGACGTCGACTCGCTTTACCCGGGGCCCGTGGGCACGGGCAACTCGGCGACGCAGAACTGCCTGTGGATGGGCGCGAAGGGGCTCGTCGTCGCGCCCGCGAAGGGGTTCTCCGTGAAGGCCAACATTACGGCCGACCCGATGTTCGTCGATCGCGCGGCGAAGGACTTTCGCCTCATGGTCAACAGCGCCTGCCAGACCCTCGGCCCCGTGCGTTAGCGCGCGGAGCAAAGTGCGAACTCGAGTTAGCAACCGCTGCGGACTCGGGGCCTCACGCGCCGCGAAGCCACTCCTGTGGCTTCAATGATTCCGATGTCTTAAATCGCGTCGCATCAGGCATGGACCTTGCGAAGCGAGGGGCCCATGCGAACTCAACTGTTCCTCACGCTCTCGGCGGGCGTGCTGCTCGCGGGCGTCGCCTCCTGCAAGGGCACGATCGGCGGTGGCTCAACGCCGGGTGAGACCGATCCGGGTGCGGCCGGCGCGAGCGCGTCCATGGGCGCGGGTGGAACCGTCGTCGCGACGACCGACGCGGGCGCGACGGCGGATGCGACGGCGCCCGTCCCGTTCGAGGCGACGAGCCCCGCGACGTACACGGCGAAGGTGAAGAACGTCCTCACGGGCCTGCCGCCGACGGCTGCCGAGCTCACCGCCGTGACGACGGACGCCACGGCGCTGCGCGGGCTCATCGACACGTGGATGGCGACGCCGCAGTTCCAGACGCAGATGCTCGGCTTCTTCCGCAACGCCTTCCAGCAGGCGCAGGTCGACGGCACGTCGACGCTCGATCAGCTGGGTGGACGCGGCCTCGCGACGAACGGCGCCACGGCCCAGCGCCTGTTCGTCAACATCATGGACAGCTTTCCGCGCACGGCGTGGGCGCTCGTCGCCGCGGGCAAGCCGTTCAACGCGACGATGAACTCGAGCCAGTACATGGTGACGACGGCGCTCGCGAGCTTCCTGTCGTTCATCGACGATCGCTACGTCTCCGACACGGGCGCGGCGACGAGCCGCTGGGCGAAGGCCAACCCGATGCTGAAGGTGACGGCGGCGAGCGATCAGACGATCCCGATGACCGACACGCTGAACCCGGCGAGCCCGAACTACCTCGTCGTGTCGACGGGCATGGCGATGCCCAACTGCGTGAACCCCGAGCGCTCGTTCACGGCGCAGGACGCGCCTTTCCAGCTGTACTCGATGCTCATGGGCCACGTCGACACCGACAAGCTCGCGCCCGACGCGACGACCTGCCGCGCGTTCAACATGCCGCCCGTCTTCACGGACGCCGATTTCTCGGACTGGCACCTCGTGACGATCCGCCAGCCCAAGCCCGCGACGATGACGGCGACGCCCATGGCGGCCGAGGCGACGACGAAGTTCTACGACGTCGCGGCGCTGCGCGCGGCCAAGGAGCTCGTGCTCAACGTGCCGCGCATCGGCTTCTTCGGCACGCCGGCCTTCTTCGCGAACTGGTCGACCAACACGAGCAACCTCTATCGCGTCACGATGAACCAGACGCTCATCGTGAGCCTCGGGCGCAGCTTCGACGGCACGGGCTCGACGGTGCCCGTGAGCGAGACGGGCCTCGACGGCGAACACGCCGCGCCGGGCACGCCCTGCTACGCGTGTCACCAGACGCTCGACCCCATGAAGCAGCTGCTCACGCAGTCGTACTCGCTTTTTTATCACGAGCAGACGCTCGCGCCGACGATCGCGCAGAACGGCGTGTTCACGTTCGACGGCGTGAGCCAGGTCGAAGACGGCGCGCCCGCGCTCGCGAACTCGCTCGCGAACCACCCGGACTTCGCGGCGGCCTGGGTGCAGAAGCTCTGCTACTTCGCGGCGTCGGCGGCCTGCTCGACGGACGATCCCGAGTTCCAGCGGGTCGTCTCGGTCTTCCAGGCGAGCAAGCTCGATTGGAAGACGCTCGTGCGCGAGCTGCTGTCGTCGCCGCTCGTCACGGGCGCGACGCACACGAAGACGGCCGACGATCGCGGCACGCCCGTGAGCGTGAATCGGCGTGACCAGCTGTGCGGGATGTTCGCCACGCGCCTGGGGCTCACGGATCCGTGCGGCATCTCGGGGCTGCCCGGCATGACGTCGGTGCAGAATACAATTGCAACGCTCGCGCGCGGGCTGCCCAGCGACGGCTACTCGCGCGGCGCCGAGACGCCCGTGCTGCCCACCGACTCGAGCCTGTTCTTTCGCTCGGGCACGGAGAACATCTGCCGGCACCTCGCCGACCAGATGGTCGACGTCGCCGCCGTGACGCCGCCCGCGACCTCGACGGCGGCTCCGACACCCGCGAGCCGCTACCAGAGCACGAACCCGACCGCCGCGATCGCCGACTTCGTGCAGACGCTCATGGGCCTGCCGAGCGGCGACCCGCGCGCGTCGGACGCGCTGCAGATCCTCAACGAACACTACCAAGCCGCGCTCGCGACGACCGGCATCAAGGCGAAGGACGCGCTCAAGTCGACCTTCGTGCTCGCCTGCACCGCTCCTTCAACCATCACCGTGGGGCTCTAATCATGTGCGACGACAACACGATGCATCGTCAGGGTCAGGGCCACGATCCTCTCGCCGAGGAGCGCGTCGAGAGCCCCGGCCGCCGCCGCACGATCATGAACGGCCTCTTCGGAGCGGGCTGGCTCGGCTTG
>DATAZS010000343.1:0-6815 GCA_036271915.1 Polyangia bacterium | reverse complement strand
AAGAGCCGAGGGTGAGCGCGTCTTCACCTCGCACGATGATGGTCACTCCACCTAAAGGATCGAAGACATGAACGCCAACTGTAGCCGCGCGCGTGGAACGATTGTTGCCCTGGCCATCTTGGCTTTCGGCGCGACCGCCTGCGGGAGCAGCGCCAAGGTGACCTCGAGCTCCGATGCGAGCACGCCGACATCGGACGCGGGTCATCAGACGATGGGCCACGTTGGCGACACGCTGACCGATCCCGACAAGTATCTTCCGTCCGACGTCGCGACCGTCACCCTCGTGAAGGTCATTGACCCCGTGACGCCTGTCACCGCGAGCAACGTTCCGGATCCCGGGAGCCGTTGGGTTGGGCTCGAGATGACGATCGTCGACAACGGCGACAACGCAACCCAGGCGACGGACACAGCGTTCGTGACCGGTTCCGATGGCACCGTGTACTCAATCAATGCCGACATCGAGGAAAACTTCACCGAGTGCACCTCGACGATGACTGATCTCCAACCGAATCAGAAGGCGACGTTCTGCCCGGGGTTCCTGTTGCCGAACGCCGTGACGATCGCGAAGGTCGGTTACAGCACGCGGGCCATGGACGCGAGCCAGCCGCCCGACCTCATCTGGACGGTTCCCTGAGCGGCCGCGGCGGCTGACCTCGGGCCTGGAGCTCATTGACGGATTCGGAAGACGAGTGTCTGATCACGCGCGATGAGCCTCAAGACCAACGTCCTTGTCTTCTCTGTTCTGCTCGGCGCCGGATGCTCGGGCGGCTCGAGCGGAGCCGTGGCCGGTGACGGCGGCGGCGCGGGCAGCGGAGGCGGCAGCGACGTCTGCACCGCGATCCCGAAAGCCGACGCTCAGGCGATCCTGACCAACCCGATCACGAGCCTGCAGGACTTCAGCGGCGTGCAGGCCTGCGTCTTCAATTACAGCGGCGGCAGTCAGGGCGACAGCCTGCAGATCACCTTCAACCCGATGGACACCGACAAGAGCAGCTACACCACTTTGTCGGAGGGTCCGGCCGACGGTGGCGACAACGGCGATCATCCGTTGACCGGCGTCGGCGACGAGGCGTACTGGAACGAGGCGGTCCCCGGGATCTCGATCCCGTCGATCTCGGCGCACAAGGGCAACGTAACCTGCGTGATCCAGCCGCCCGATCCGCCCGATTCGACGTGCAAGACCGTGACGGGAGACAATCCTCTCGGCTACGCCATCACCGAGGCCGACGCGACGACATTCGCGCAGCTCCTCGGCAAGGTCTGCAACGACGTCTTCGCCGCCTTGAAGTGAGCCGCCGCCCCCCTGAATAGGGCAGTAACGCGAATCGCCTTTCGCTCGCCCAGCGGAGACGATATACGGATTCCCATATGCTTAGGGTCAAGGTCGGTTCTGTCTCTTTTCTCTCGTTGTTGGGTCTTTGTGGCGGGGTGTTCGGCGCTGGCTGGGGTCTGCCCGAACCGTTTTTACAATTGTCCGATAATAATTATTCTGTCAACTCAGGCGACCCGGACCCGCCCGAGATGATCATAAGGAGACGCCCGTCCTCCGCCCGCACACGTTGCCTCAAGGCATCTCCGGTGACAGCATGCAGCGATGCTCAGCGGAGGTCGTAGCAGACGGGGAACGAACGATTTCAAATGCCGAGTGGGCGTGAGGCTGGCTGTCTTGGCCCTCGGCCTGACTGCCGCCGCCTGCGGCTCGTCGTCCCCCTCGCCCGGCTCTCCTGCGGACGCGACGACGTCCGCGGCAGACGGCGCTTCCAGCTCGGACGCGGCGAGCCCCGCGACGGACGGGCCGGCGACCCCGATCGTCGTTTGCGACACCCTCTCGACCTCGCAGGTCGCGTCGCTGAGCGGGATAGCACTGACTCACAGTCGCGAGCAGGACTTCGCTGCCGACAACGCCTACACGTGCTCCTACTTCACCGATTCAGGGTTTGGAGGCTTAGCCGTTACGGTGAACGCAGTCGGCGGAGCTACTGCGTACGCGAACACGCTACAGACCGACACCATCGAGGGGGCTGCGGAGAATGTCACGCCTCTGACCGGCATCGGCGACAAGGCGTTCTCCGCGACTGATGGCGTTCATGTGCTCTACGGTGACCGGATGATCTCGGTAGACGGGCTCCAGTCGGTCCAGCCGGCCGAGGCCATCGTCGAAGCGCTGCAAGCCATGCTCAAATAGGCCACAGCCCCGTCTATTGCCGGCGGCCAGCGAAGTTCACACCTGGCCAAAGCCCAGCGCGGACCCATGTTCCGTCCCCGGGACCTGCCGGCATGCGAGCTTCCACCCTCTTCGGCGTCTTGATCGTCGAAGACCACGACGACACGCGCGGGCTGCTCGCCGAGTTGCTGATGCACGAGGGTTATCACTCGATCATGGCAGCCAACGGCCAGGAAGCGCTCGCGCGGCTCGCCTACGTTCGGCCCGACGTCATCGTCACGGATCTCGAGATGCCCGTCATGGACGGCGTCGAGCTCGTTCGATCTCTCGCGAAGACCCCGGCGGCGAAATCGATTCCCGTGATCGTGTTGTCGTCTCTCGACGAGGACGCCGCGCGATTGAAGCTGCACGACGTCGCGTCGCACGTTCGCGTGTTCCTGACCAAGCCGTTCGCGCTCAGCACGCTTCTCGAAGCCATTGCCGGCTGTGTCACAGAGCCAGGCGCGCGGCCGTGACGACGTCGTTGCAAAAGACGTCGTCCGCCCTCACGATTCCCCGCACCTCGTGACACCCACTCCTCGCAAGATCCTCGTCGTCGATGTCGGCGGCACGCACGTCAAGGTCGCGCTCACGGGACGCGCCGAGATCTGGAAGCTCCCTTCGAGCGACGAGCTGACGGCGCGCCGGATGGTGCGCGACGTGCGTCGCGCCGTGGGCGGCGAGAAGTACGACGTCGTGTCGATCGGATATCCCGGGGTCGTCCTTCATGGTCGCCCGGCCCTCGAGCCCTACAACCTGGGCGACGGCTGGGTGAAGTTCGACTTCGGCAAGGCGTTCGGCAAGCCCGCGCGGGTCATCAACGACGCCGCCATGCAAGCGCTCGGGAGCTACCGCCGCGGCCGGATGCTGTTCCTCGGCATCGGCACCGGCCTCGGCTCCGCCATGATCGTCGACGGCGTCGTCCAGGCGATGGAGCTCGCGCACCTGCCGTTCAAGAACGGAAGGACCTACGAGGACTACGCCGGCAAGCGTGGCCGCAAGCGCCTCGGTGACAAGAAGTGGCGCAAGAACGTCTTCGAGATCCTGGCGTGCCTGCGCGAGGCGCTCGAGCCCGACGATGTCGTCGTCGGCGGCGGCAACGCCGTGCACCTGGGCGTGTTGCCGTCGGGCGTCCGCCTCGGCAGCAACGCGAACGCCTTCGTGGGCGGCGCGCGGCTGTGGCAGCCAGCGGCGCTACAGCTACAGCAGCTACAGAAGGACGAGCTGATCCGCAGCAACCCGCGACGCGCGTCCCGTGCGTGAGCGCGGCGGCGCGACGCGCGCCTCGAGGTCGAGCAGCACGCGCTTGCGGCTCATGAGCCCGCCGTAGCCCGTGAGCGAGCCGTCGGCGCCGATCACGCGGTGGCACGGGATGATGATCGCGATCGGGTTGTGGTGGTTGGCGCCGCCGACGGCGCGCTGGGCGGCCGGCTTGCCTAGCCTCCGCGCGAGCTCACCATAGGTCGTCGTTTCGCCGTACGGGATGCGCAGCAGCTCGTCCCAGACGGCCCTTCGAAAGTCCGTGCCGCGCGGCGCGAGCGGCACGTCGAACGTCGTGCGCGTGCCCGCGAAGTACGCGGCGAGCTGGCGCGCGGCCGGTCGCAGGCGGCGATCGTCGCGCGACCACTCGCGCGGCGGTGAGGCGGACAGCGCCGCGTTGTCGAAGTAGACCCCCACGAGGGCGTCACCCTCCCCCACGAGCATGAGCGGGCCGACGGGGGTCGGCACGATCGAGAACACCGTCGCGTTTGTCATGACTGATTGGCTCCCGCTGCTGCTCGGTTTGTTGATGAGCGCGCCGCTCCGTAGTGCGTCCACAGGTGCGTCGCGCCGTAGGCGCGCCAGGGACGCCAGCGCTCGGCGACGGCGCGCGCCTGCCGGCTCGAGATGCCGCCCAGCGCCTTGCGCAGCACGAGATCGCCCTCGGGGAACGCATCGGGCCAGCCGAGCGCGCGCATGGCGAGCGCGTGTGCCGTCCACGGGCCCAAACCCGGGAGCGCGACGATCTGGTCGATGAGGCGCGTCGGATCGGCGTCGAGCGCGAGCGTGCCGTTCGACACGGCCTCCCCGAGCACGCGCAGCGTCTCGGCGCGACGCGCGGGGATTCGCAGCGCGGTCGCGAGCGCGGCGCCCGAGCGGCGCGCGACGGCGCTGGCCGTGGGGAAGATCCGATCGAGCCCGGCGTGGGGCGTCTCGATCGTCTCGCCGAGCTGCGCGGCCAGCCGACCCGCGAGCGTCCCCGCGGCGGCGACGCTGACCTGCTGCCCGAGGACGGCGCGCGCCGCGGCCTCGAACACGTCGAACGCGCCGGCGACGCGCAGGCCCGGGCGCGCGCGCACGTGCGCCGCGAGGCGTGGATCGCGCGCGAGGTGCGCCGCGATCGCCGTCGGCTCGGCGTCGAGATCGAAGAGCCGCCGCAGCCGCGTGACGACCGCCAGCAACGCGCCCGCGAGCGATGTCGAGATCGTCGCGCGCAGCGTCGCGCGCGTCGGGTCGGCCGAGACCGTGAGCCACCCGCGCAGGGCGCCGACGGCGGCCGTTCGCGTGTAGGTCCCCTCTCCCACTTGCACGAGCTCGACGCCTGGGACCGCGCGCGACGCGAGGTGGCTCAGCATCGACGGCCAGTCGTAAGGCGCCCGGTAGGACAGCGCGACGGTGACGGTCTCGCCCGCTTCGCCGCGGACGCCCTTGCGCACGACCTTCCGCATCTCGGACGGCGGGCGCCCGTAGCGCGCCTTCACGGCGGCGTTGAAGCGTCGCACGCTGCGGAAGCCGCTCGCGAACGCGACCTCGGTCATGGGCATCGCCGTGTCGACGATGAGCTGGCGCGCGAGCGCGAGGCGCCGCGACTCGGCGAGGGCGAGCGGGCTCACGCCGAGCTCCGCCTGCATGGCGCGGCGCAGGTGCCGCGTCGAGATGCGAAGCGTGCGAGCCAGGTCGTCGACCGTGCCCTCGTGCGACAGCGCGCCCTCGTCGATGAGGCGCATGGCCGTCGCGACGACGCGCGTGACGGCGTCGACCGGCGCGGCGCCCGGCGCGAGCTCGGGGCGGCAGCGAAAGCAGGAGCGAAAGCCCGCCTCCTCGGCCTGGGCCGCCGTGCGAAAGAACACGCAGCGATCGCGGCCCGGCGTGCGCGCGCGGCACACGGGCCGGCAGTAGATCCCGGTCGTCTTCACGCCCACGAAGAAGAGGCCGTCGAAGCGCGCGTCGTGCGCGACGAGCGCGCGGTAGCAGGCGTTGGGATCGAGCGACGACACGTCCCTAGAATGCCCGTCCGCCGACGCCCCCGCCGGCCGTTTTCGGACCTGGCGGCTTTTTTGTCGTGGCGCCTCGCGCGCGCTCAGCCGTGCCGGCAGAGCTCGTCGACGGTCTTGATGAGGTGGTCGAGGTTGGCGGGCTTGGGGATGACGAGCGCGCCCTTGGGCGCGAGCGCGGGCGTCGACGTCGAGACGACGACGGGGATGCGGCTGAGCGTCGCGTCGGCCTGCATCGCCTCGTAGACGGCGACGCCGTCGAGATCGGGCATGACGAGATCGAGGATCAGGACGTCCGGGTGGCGCGCGACGTCTTGGAGCAGGTCGAGCGCCTCGCGCCCGTTCGACGCGGTCTCGACGCTGTATCCCTCGCCGTCGAAGACGTCGCGCAGGGAATCACGGATGCCCTCGTCGTCGTCGACGATGAGCACGCGCCGCGCGGGCTCGTGCATGGGCGCGCGCTCACCGGCGGACTTCTTCGGGAAGACGAGGGTGAACGTCGTCATTCCGTCTTCGTCCGTCGAGCGCACGTCGATCGTCCCGGCGTGCGCCTTGACGATCTCTTGCGAGATGAAGAGGCCGAGGCCGAGCCCGCGCGAGCCCGACGACGACCGCGCGCCGCGAAACGGGTCGAAGATCTTCGGCAAGATGTCGCGGGGGATCACGCCCTGGTTCGCGACGCGCACGACGACGTCGTCGCCGCGCGCCTCGACGAGCGCCGAGATCGACGCGCCCGGCGCGCCGTGCTGGACGGCGTTCGACAGCAGGTTCGAGAACACCTGGAGGAGCCGAGGCGCGTCGCCGAACGTGCGGCACTCACCCGCGACGGCGACCGAGATCTCGCGATCGCCCGCCATGGGGCGCAGCTCGTCGGCGGCGCGCTGGACGAGCTCGGCGATGTCGACGGGCCGCGGCGCGCGCACGAACCCGATCCCGCCCGCGAGGCGCGCGCGCGTGAGGTCCATGAGCTGCTCGATCATGTCCTTCATGCGCCCCGCCGACGACGCCATGCGGCCGAGCGTGCGTCGCGGCGCCTCGTCCGTGAGCTGGCGCCCCAGCAGGTGCGCGCCCGTCACGATCGAGTTGAGCGGGTTGCGCAGATCGTGCCCGAGGATGCCCACGAACATCTCGTTCATGCGCAGGTTGTGGGCAAGCTCTGCCTTCTGTCGATGCAGCTGGAAGAAGATGTCGGCCTTGCTGCGCAGCACGTGCGGATCGACGGGCTTGAACAGGAAGTCGACGGCGCCCGCCTCGTAGCCTTGGAAGACGCGCTGCGGATCGCGCGCGCCCGCCGTGAGGAAGATGATGGGGACGTGCCGCGTGCGCTCGACGCCGCGCATGAGCTCGGCCAGCTCGAG
>DATAZS010000342.1:0-4496 GCA_036271915.1 Polyangia bacterium | reverse complement strand
CAACCGAAACAGCACGCGCGACACGTCGAACGAGCCGAGGCGCAGCGCGCGCACGATCTCACGCACCGTGAGGCGGCCGTCGATGCGCTCGAGGACGGCGAGCTCCTCGCGCGTGAAGGTGCCGCGCGGCAGGTCGGCGATCTTGGCCTCGTCGCGCACGAAGACGCGATCGAAGCTGTCGACGACGCGCTCGATGACGCGCCACTCGTCGACGCGGCGGTAGCCCTCGAGCAGCAGGCGATCGACGTTGATGGCGAGCGCGGCGCCGCGCGCGAGCGCGAAGAGGGCCGCCTCGGCGTCGTGATCGGTCCCGCGGCGCAGCTGGAAGAAGCCGTGCGTCCAGCGCAGCGTCTCGTAGACGAGCTCGCTCGTCTGCCGGACCATGGCGCGCTTGAGCTGCGCCTCGGTCAGCAGCTTGCGCGCGACGAGATCGGCGCCGAAGAGGGGCGGCTTGCTCGTGGCGCGCTTGCGCTCGGCGAGCACGGTCTCGAGCGCCGCGGCCGTGACGTCGCCGCGCTCGACGGCGAAGCGCCCCAGCAGGAACTCTTCGCTCACGCCGACGGCGCCCGCGAAGTCGATGCGGCCCTCGTCGAAGACGAGCTCGACCTGGGCGCGCGTCACCGTGTCGACGATGCGCAGGACGCCCGACTGCGCGCGCTCCTCGAGCATCGAGAACACGTCGCCCAGCGCGATCACGGCCAGGTCGCCTGTGAGCGCGTAGCCGCCGAGGACGGTCGCCGTCGCCTCTGGCGTCGTCGACTTCGACAGTGCCTCGGCGACGGCGGCGCGGCTCGCGTCGGTCGGGCCCGTGCGGCCTTCGGGCACCGGATCGGCCGGCGCGGCCTCGGCGGCGCGCGCGCGCCCCTCGACGACATGCGAGACGACCGCCTGCAGGGCGTCGGGCGAGAACGGCTTGCTGATGTAGTCGACGACGTTGGCCGCGCGCGCGAAGCGGGCCTCGAGGTCGTCACCCTTGGTCGCCATGACGATGACGGGCACGCGCCCCAACGTGGCATCGCTCGCGAGCTCGCGGCAGATCTCGGCCGGATCCGTGCCCGGGATGACCCCGTCGAGCAGGATGAGGTCGGGAACGGTGCGAGCCTCACGCACCAAGGACAATCCGGAAATTCCGTCCACCGCCGTGTCCACGCGGTAACCGGCGCGCGTAAGCGTGCTCTCGACGACCTTTAGAAGTGTCGGACTGTCGTCGATGACGAGCAGGTGCTCACCTGGCATTTCGCCACCTCTGGCCAGCAGTTAAGAACGGGGAACGCCTCGGCCCTGGCCCGACACTGTATCACGGAGGTCAGGACCACCGCCTGGCCCCCGGCAAGACCCCCGAGCTGTTAGAATTGCAATCGCCGCAATCCGCTCTCTCGCCTCCGGTTCCCCCCGGGGCGCTCAAGGACGGAAAGGCCGCCCTCGGCGCTCCCGTGGGACGGCGTGACATGAACGAATTCCCGCGCCGGTTCGGAAACTACGTGCTCCTCAAACCCCTCGCGCGCGGGGGGATGGGAGCGCTTTACCTCGCGCTGTCGGGGCCCGACGAGACGGCCAAGCTCTGCGTCATCAAGACGGTGCTGCCGCACCTCGCGGACAAGGAGTACCTGCAGCGGTTTCGCGACGAGGCCAAGGTCGTCGTGCGGCTTTCGCACGGCAACCTCGTGCCCGTCTTCGACTCGGGCCAGGTCGCGGGCGAGATCTACCTCGCGATGGATTACATCGACGGCAAGGATCTGCGCGCGACGTGGAACCGCTGCGCGAAGAAGGGCATCGCGTTCCCGATCGACGTCGCCGTGCACGTCACGAAGGAGCTCGCGCGCGGGCTGCATTACGCGCACACGTTCAGCGACATCAAGCTCGTGCACCGCGACATCTCGCCGCCCAACGTGCTGCTGTCGTACAGCGGCGAGGTGCGGCTGACCGACTTCGGCCTCGCGGCGTCGACGCTCAAGATGGAGAAGACGGCGCCGGGGATCATCTACGGCAAGGTCAGTTACATGTCGCCCGAGCAGGCGCGCGGCGAGCCGCTCGACGGGCGCACGGATCTCTACGCGGCCGGCATCATCCTGTGGGAGCTGCTCACGGGGCGGCAGCTGTTCCCTTCGGGCAAGGCGCCGGGCGCGGGCAAGGACATGATCACGGCCGAGGAGCTGCTGCGGCGCGTGCGCGATCCCGAGGTCGTCGCGCCGTCGAAGCGCGCGACGCGCGTGCCGCCCGAGCTCGATCGCATCGCGATGAAGGCGCTCGCGCCCGATCTCAAGGCTCGCTACGCAAACTGCGAGGAGCTGCGCCACGACCTCGCGACGTTCCTCGCGACGGCGGCGCCGGCCATGGATTCGGTGCGTGTGGCGTCGTTCCTCAAGGAGCTGTACGCGCCCGACATCGAGAGCGAGCGCGCCGAGCGCGAGGCGCTCATCAAGACATCGCGCGAGTGGTTCTCGTCGAGCGCGATGCAGCCACGGCCGTCCGCGCCCGACGGCCCGCGCAAGACGATGGTGCCTCCGCCGCCGAGCGTGGCGCCGAAATCATTGTTCGCGCCCAAGCCTGCGGCTGAGGGGGGCGTGGACAAGGCCGCGCGCGCCGAGCGCGGCACGCTCATCGCGGGCCCGAGCCGCCACGACAAGACGCTCGACAAGCGCAACACGCAGGCGATCAACACGGACGCCAAGAAGACCGACGAGCTGGTCTCGGGCGAGCGGCCCAGCCAAACGGGCCTGTCTGCCGCCGTCGTGGGCACCGTCGTGGGCGGCCGCTACTTCGTGCGGCGCCTCTGCGGCGAGGGCGGCATGGGCCGCGTCTACGAGGCCGAGCACACCGACATCGGCAAGCGCGTCGCGCTCAAGATCCTTCACCCCGCGTACAGCCAGACGCCAGACCTCGTCGAGCGCCTGCGCCGCGAGGCGCGCGCGGCGTCGAAGATCTCGCACCCCAACGTGGTCGACGTCACCGACTCGGGCACGACGCCCGACGGCGCGTTCTTCTTCGTCATGGAGTACCTCGAGGGCGTCGAGCTCGGCGCGCTCATCTTCAAGGAGGGCAAGCTCGGCCTGGCGCGCGCGCTCAACATCGGCGGACAGATCTGCCGCGCCCTGCAGGCCGCGCACGCGGTCAACGTCATCCACCGCGACCTCAAGCCCGAGAACGTCCTCATCTTGTCGCGCGACGGGCAGCGCGACTTCGTGAAGGTCCTCGACTTCGGCATCGCGAAGAGCGGCACCGACGACGAGAAGCCGGCCGACGGCAAGACGCCGCGGCGCCTCACGCACCCGGGCATGACGATGGGCACGCCCGAGTACATGGCGCCGGAACAGGCCGCGGGGCGCCCGGCGGATCCCCGCTCGGACATCTACGCCGCGGGCGGGCTCATGTACGAGATGCTCTCGGGGAAGCCGCCCTACGAGGGCAACAACTTCATGGAGATCCTGCACAAGAAGGCCACGACGCAGCCGGCGCCGCTGTCGACGCTGAGGGACGACATCCCGTCGACGCTCGACGCGCTCATCACGCGCACGCTGGCCAAGGATCCGGCGGCGCGCCCGCAGTCGATGGAGGAGCTCGGGCGCTTGCTGCTCGACGTGGGCGGCATGGCGTATCCCAGCATCGGCAAGATCGATCTCGCGTTCTTCGACGCCGCCGAGGCGACCTCGTCGCGCCAGGTCGCGCCGCCCGTGACGGCGGCGCACTCGACGAGCGCGCTGCTGGGGCGCCTGCGCTCGCTCGAGCGACAGAAGGTCGTCATCGCCGCGGGCGGGCTCGTGGGGCTCGTCATCGCGTTCATCGTCGTGGGCGCGATGTCGGGGAAGAAACATCCGCCGAAGCCCGCGCCCGTCGTCGTCGCGGCACCCGTCGTCGCGCCGTCACCCGTCGCCGCGCCGGCGCCCGTCGTCGCGGCGCCCGAGCCCGCGGCCGAGGAGCCCGAGGGGGAAGGCGACGCCGAGAAGGAAACCTCGAAGAGCCACGGCGTCAAAGCGCGCGGGCCCATCGCGCCGACGGCCGCCGAGAGTAAGAAGCTGCTCACGGAGGGCCAGCGGCTCATGCGCGCCGAGCGCTTCCCCGAGGCGCGCAACATCTTCGAGAAGCTCTCGCAGTCGAAGCGCGACCGCGGCCCGGCGCTCGTCGCCCTCGCCGAGATCTCGTTCCAGGAGAAGAACTACACGCAGGCCGTGAAGTCCGCCCAGTTGGCCGCGGAGCGCGGCGGCGGCGTGCGCGCGCGCGTCCTGCAGGGCGACGCGAACTTCCGCCTCAATCACTTCAAAGAAGCGGCCGCGGCCTATCAGGCGGCGCTCAAGCTCGATCCGGGGAACGCGAGCGCGAAGAGCGGCCTTTCGCTCGCGAACAAGCGCATGTGACGCGCTCGCTCTAGGGGGTGTCCCTAGTTCGTGAGTTCCGAAACGTAGATCATTTCGATCACTTGGCAGATCGCCGCACGTGGAAGTTGTGCAGCGATCGTCGGTGTGATCAAAGATCTACATGCATCGACACGCGCTGACCGA
>DATAZS010000341.1:0-12934 GCA_036271915.1 Polyangia bacterium | reverse complement strand
GCAAAAGAGCACGGTGTTGATGGTCACCCACCGCGCGGACGAGCGCGCCTTCTGGCAAGCGCGCATCGGCGGCGCCATTCTTTCGCTGTCAGCGCGCGGCTGAGCCGTCCCGCCGCGCGCATCGAGTAAGGTGAGCGGATGCGATCGTGGTTGGCAGCGGCGCTCTTGTCGGTCCTGTCGATCTCGTCTTCGGGGTGCGGTCTGTTCTGGCGCGCGCCCGTGCCGATGACGGCGATCGACTATCCCTCGGGCCAGGCGGCCCCCGCGAAGTGCCTCGTCGTCTTCCTGCCCGGCATGGGAGACGACGCCGCGAAGTTCGAGGCCAACGGCTTCGTCGACGAATTTCGGCGGCGCGGCTTGTCCGCCGATCTCGTGGCGGCGAACGCCACGATTGGCTACTACTCGCGCGGCATCTTCGCCGACCGACTGGCGGCCGACGTCATCGGCCCGCGACGCGCGCGCTACGAGCAGCTTTGGCTCATCGGCCCTTCGATGGGCGGCTTCGGGACGCTCTTCTATTCGCGCACGCACGTGGACGACGTCACGGGCGTCCTCGCGCTCGCGCCCTATCTCGGCGACAAGAGCCTCATCGCCGAGGTGTACGACGCGGGCGGCCTGCGCACATGGATCGGGCCGCCGCGCGTCGACAAGATGAACGACGACAACTATCAGCGCGAGATGCTGCGGTGGCTGCAAGCGGTGACGGGCGGCCACGAGCGGGCGCCGATCCTCGACGTCGGCTTCGGCGACACCGACAAGCTGGGCCATGCCGACGAGCTGCTGGCCGCGCAGCTGTCACCCGAGCACGTCTATCGCACGCATGGCGGCCACACCTGGGGACCGTGGCGGAACCTGCTGGCGCAGTACCTCGATCGCGGCCCGCTCGGCCGATCCTGCCGCTGACGCTTCACGAAAATCGGCGGCGCCGGCCATCAATGGCCCATGAGGCCATCCCCGTGCGCGGTCGCGCTCGCCGCCGTCTATTCCGCCGCGTGCGGGCCAGCGCCCAAGGATTCCAGCGTCCCAACGTCGAGGGCCATCTCGGCGTCGGGCCCGACCTGGCCCGCCGAGCAGCTCCTCCCGAGCTTCCCACCCTCCGCCGCCGTTCAGGATCTCATCACGCTGCGCGGTCAGCCCCAGCAGTGGCAGGCCGAGGGCGGCGCGCTCCGTCACGAGACGGGACGCCTCGAGACCGACGGCTGGCTGTGTCAGGTCGGCGTCGACGTGCCCAACCTGCACATGATCTACGGCCCGTATGACACGACGATCCCCGCGGGACCCAACGAAGCCGACTTCCGCCTCAAGACCGACGACAACACGGGCGCCGACGACGCGATCGTGACCCTCGACGTCTTCGACAGCACGCTCGGTCAGACGCTCGCGAGCCAGGTCGTGACGCGAAGGATGTTCTCGATCGCCGGGGACTACGTCACGTTCTCGCTGCCGTTCACGCTGGCCGCCGACACGCACGCGCTCGAGCTGCGCGTGCTCTGGACGGGCGCCGCGTACACAAAGGTGGATTGGGTGCAGGTGATGCGCGGGCCGCTCGAGGACGAGCTCGTCACGTTCGCGTCGCTCAAGGGCGTCGTGAACGCGAAGCAGCCGCGCATCTTCTCGTACGAGGGCGACGCCTTCGCCGAAGGACCGCACGCGTGGCTGCAGGCGCTCGGGCTCGGGTGGAACGAGATCTCCGACAACTGGCAGCTCGTCACCAAGTATCTGAGCGAGCTCGACGGCATCATCGTCTACGACAACGCGCAACCGGACACGATCAACCTCGCGACGACGCTCGCGGGCGCTAAGCACGCGCTCGTCGTCGCGCCCAGCCTCGTCGCGAAGCTGACGGCGGCGCCCTACAACCTGCCTGTCCTCGAGGATTTCAGGGGCAAGTTCGCGAGCAAGCTCGCCGTGTATCAGACGCTCTACGACACGTACTGGCCCACGCTCTCACACCGCGTGGCGTTCGGGCTCGATCCGCTCGCCGTGAGGGCCGCCGTGCGTGAGTACGCGACGGCGCTGGGCGCCGCCGCCTTGTGGCTCGATCCGCAGGTGCCGAGCGAGGCGCAGCTGCTCGATCGATTTCTTTCGTCGATGGGCGCCGGCGCGAGCTGGATGGGCTGGTGGCCGTCGGAGGGTCCGGGCGTGACCGAGGCGTCGAAGTACGGTGTCGCGACGATCGCGAGCGACTACGCGACGAACCTCACCGTCCACAGCGGCACGCCGCGCACGATCCACGTCAAGCCGATCCCGGCCAAGCCGACGCTCGCGAACAAGCTGTACGTCGCGTTCATCCTGAGCGACGGCGACAACCTGCAGTACGTCGAGCACCTCGAGCGCAAGCTGTGGGACAACCCCGATCGCGGCAAGGTGCCCATGGGTTGGACGCTGTCACCCGCGATGGTCGACGCGATGCCTGGCGCGCTCGACGCCTTGTGGACGACGTCGACGGTGAACGACTGCTTGCTGTCGGGGCCGTCCGGGTACGGCTACACGTACCCCAACCTGTGGGCTGACGCCGCGACGCTCGACCAGTTCGTGCGCAAGACCGACAGCTACGAGCAGCGCGCCGGCTTTCGCGTCATCACCGTGTGGAACACGATCACGGGCGGCATCGACATGAACGTCGGCGACAGCTACGCCACGAACGCCCCTTCGTTGCTGGGCGTGACGGCGCAGAACACGGGCGGCGGCCTCACGATCTATGGGAACAGCCTCCCCGGCCTGGCGCTCGCGTGCAACTACTGCACGGGCGAACAAGCGATGAAGGACTTCATCGCGTCGGCGTCGCAGGGCTGGACGCGCGCGACGCCGCGCTTCCTCGTCATCCAGGCGCAGCCGTGGATGAACGTCACGCCGACATCCTTCATGAACGTCGCGAGCTCCCTGACGAGCGACTACGTCGTCGTGCGGCCCGATCACCTATTCGAGCTGCTGCGAGAGTCCAACGGACTTCCGATCAACCCGGTGAGCCACTACACGATCGGCGCGTCGGCGGGCGCGCACGGGACCGTCAGCCCCTCCGGATCGGTGGCCCTGAACCAGAACGAGAACCAGGCCTTCACGTTCACGCCCGATCTCGGCTACGCGGTGGGGGACGTTTCGGTCGACGGCGAGAGCGTGGGCGACGGGCCGTCGTACGCGTTCACCAACGTCACCGCCAATCACACGCTCGCCGTGAGCTTCGCCGCTCCCGGGAACTCATCCAAAGACGCGAGCGCGGATGTTCCGGACGCGAGCTCGGGCGACGCGCGCGTCAGCGACGCGAGTGGGGACGACGCGCCCCCGAGCGTGAGCGACGCAGCCGTCGACAGCGCGCGGCCGAGCGTCGCGAGCCAACCCGCAGGCTGCGACTGCAGCGTGCCGGAGCGCGGGAACGAAGGCTCGCTCCTGAAGATCCTCGCGCTGATCGCGCTCGTGGGCTCCGCGCGAAGGCGACGAAGGACCTGACCTCCGCTGAAATCGAAGCTCCGCGCGACGAGCCCTATCCGCTAGAGTGCGCGCATGTACTTCGAAACCGTCTCTGAAATGAAGAAGTTGCTGGGCCAACTCGACACCTGGCTCGAAACGGCCGCGGGTTTCGCGCAGGCGAAGAAGTTCGACTCGGCCGTCTACCTCACGCTGCGATTGGCGCCCGACCAGTTCGCTTTTGCGCGCCAGGTTCAGACGGCCTGCGACACCGCCAAGCTGGTCGCCGCGCGGCTCACGGGCAAGGAAGCCCCGTCGCACCCCGACACCGAGCACACCCTCGACGAGCTGCGCGCGCGCGTGCGCACCGTGATCGACTACCTCGGAACCTTCTCCGCGAAGGACTTCGAAGGTGCGGCGACGCGTGTCATCACGCAGCCACGCTGGGAAGGCAAGGTCATGTCCGGCGCGGACTACTTCCTCGAGCACGGCTTGCCGAACTTCTTTTTCCATCTCACGCACGCCTACGCGATCCTTCGCCACAACGGCGTCGCGCTCGGCAAGCGGGACTACCTCGGCCCGCTCACGCAGCGTCTGCCGTAGCGCATCGCGCGGCTCGGTCAGAACGTCGCGCCGAGGCCCGCTCCCAGTGACAGCCACGGGCCGCGGACCTCGAACAGCGAGGTCTGGCCGTCGACGAGGCCCGACACCCGACGCGTCGTGAGCCCGCCGGTCGCCGCGGCGACGACGAACACGCGACGCGAGAGCGCGCGGCGGCCGCGCGCGCCGAGCGAGGGGCCGGCCCAAACGCCGTCGACGCTACCGCCGGTCGCCGTCGCGTCGTGCGGAGACGCCGCGAGGTGCACGACGCCCACGGTGAAACCCGGGATCGCCTCCCACGACCAACGTCGCGTGTGAGCGCCGATCGAAATGCCCGCCGTCACCGAGACGTCGCGCATCGCAACGGTCGCGATCGGCGTCGCGGCGGCGCCCGATTCGACCGCGAGATCGACGACGACGCCCACGAACCGCGTGAAGGAACGTTCGACGCTCACGCCGCCGCCGAGGAGCCAGATCGACGGTCGCGCCGCCCTTCGCGCCGCGGCGCGCGCGTCGAAGCGCCAGCGCGCGGGTGGCTCCTCGGCCGGGGCGGCCACGCGCACGAGCGTCGGGGTCTCGCTCGCGTGCGCCGGCGCGGGCTCAGTGGCGCGCGGCGCGTCCGCGCGTGGATCGAGCGCCAGCTGTTCAGTGACCGCGAGCGCGAGGATGCGCTCGCGCGTGCCCGGCGCGGCGTCGCCGAGATCGAGATCGATGCGTGACGGCGGGTCGACGCTCGACGCTTCGGGCGCGCGTCGGCGTACCTCGATCGTCACGCGCGCGCCCGCGCAAGTGACGCGGACGTCGCACGCGCCGCGCACCGCGACCGTCGCGAGCTCGAGGCCGACGAGGGTCCGCAGGCGCTCCTCGTCGAGCGAAGGGCATTGCTCGACGACGAGCGCGGGCGCCGGGTCCGGCGCGGCGCGGGCCACGCGCGTCGCGACCACGACGACGACGACGACGAGCGCACCGCAGAGCGCGGCGCGCGCCGCGTTCACTCGAGGCCGCCGGCGCGACGCACGGCGGTCGCGCGCGGCTCGTCGCCGTGACGCGCGAGGTAGGCGCGCGCGAGGCCGCGCGCGCGATCGGTCTCGCCCGCGCGCGCCGCCGCTTCGACCTCGCGCGCCCACGCGTCGTCGGCCAGCGCACCCGCGGGCGCAAGCCGGCGGCTCGTCGCGAACGCGTCGGCGGCCTCGTCGGGACGATCGAGCTGCGTCAGCAACACGCGCCCGAGGGTGAACGCCGCGACGGGCGCGCGCTCGTCGGACGGAAAGGCGCGCAGCAGCCGGCGATAGTACGGAACGGCGGCCGCGGGACGACCGGCGCGGCGCGCGGCGTCCGCATCGCGCATGAGAGCCTCGGCGTCGGGCACCGCACGCGGCGCCACTGGGCTCGACGCCACGACGGGCGCCGGGAGGAGCGCGTCGCGGCCCGCGTGCACGACGGCGCGGCCACTCGACCAGCGCACCTCGACGTCTCCGCTCGTGACGTCGACCCGTGCGCGATCCTCGAAGGGCGCGAGCGTGAACGCCGCCGCGAGGATCGTGACGTCGAAGCGCGCCATGTGGACGACGACGGCCCGTCCCGCGCGCGCGGGGATCGCGAACGTCGCGGGCCCGTCGGCGAGCTCGAGCTCGATCCGCTCGCGCGACGTGCTTGCGATCCTCACATGCGCGCGCGCGCCGAGGGCGATCGTCGAGCCGTCATCCAGTTGCAGCTGCAACCGCGAGGGTGACGCGAGTTGCTCCGTTGCGGCGCGCGCGATCGGGGACGCGCGGTGCGCGACGGGCGCGCGACGGAGCTGCACGAAAGCGAAGGCGAGCGAGGCGGCCGCGCCCGCGACCGCGAGCGCGCGGGTAAGGCGGCGCCCGCCCTCGATGCGCGCGAGAGCGCGCGCGAGGTTGTGCTCCGCGCGCGCGTCCGTCCACCGCGGGCGCAACCGCGCGAGCGCCTGATCAGGCGCGCCCTCTTCAATCACGCCCGGCCTCCTCGAGCGCGGCGCGCGCGGCGCGCAGACGACGCTGCACGGTCGCCTTCGAGCACGCGCACAGCACGGCGATGGCGTCGAGCGTCTCGCCCTCGACGTTCTTGAGCAGCCACGCGACTCGCTGCGCGACCGGCAACGCCTCGAGCCGTCGGTAGGTCGCGAACATGTGCGCACGTTCTTCGGGCGACGCCGCGCCGTCGACGAGCGGCGCGTCGCTGCCCATCGCCTCGAGGCTGAAGAAGGCGCGCAGCTTCTGTCGGCGCAGGCGGCGAACGGCGCGCCGCACCGTGATGCGCGCGAGCCACCCCTTCGCCGCGTCGAGATCGCGGAGCTGGTGCAGCCCGCGGTGCGCCTCGATGAAGACGTCCTGCACGAGATCGTCGAGCTCGTCGTCGCGGCCGAGCAGCTTGAAGCCGATCGTCGCCACATAGCGCGCGTACCGCCGGAACAGATCCTCGAGCGCGAGCGGCTGCGCGCGCGTGTCCACGCGGGCCGCGGAGGTCGGCGCGAGCGTGAGCGATGAAGATGAAAAGGCGGGGAGCGTCATGGGGCGGCGATCGGGCCGCGTTCATTAGTGGCGCTCAATCGCCGAAAATAGTCACGCGATTCGCATGGCGGACCGTGTCACGGGCAGGCGGCGCGGAAAGCGTCGAACGTGCGGTCTTTGATGAGGGCGTCGAGCCCGTCGGCCCGCGCCGCGGGGCAGATCCGCGGCGCATCGTTCGCCGCGCCGAACTCGACGCCGAGCACGACCTTGGACGCGGCCTGGAAGTCGGCGTAGGCGTCGCATTCGCCGCCGGCGACGCAGCCTTCGGCGAGCGCCCATTCGAAGTCTCCGGCGACCGCTTCGGCGATCGTCGTCGCGCCACCGAGCCCCGCGCCGAGGCCCAGCGCGTGCGCCTCGCCCGCGAGCCACGCCGCATAGTCGACGTCGTCCGCCGACGTGAGCGCCAGGCCCGTGTCCACGCCGTCCGCGGACACGTTCGCGAGATCGATGCCGTCGCAGCCCTTCTGCGCGGCGACGGCGAGCCGCGCCGCCATGAGCGCGCGCACGGTGGCGTCGCGCGTGTCGAGCCAACGCTCGCCAGGATAGCCGTCGAGCGCGTTGCCGACGGCGGCCGCGGGGAACGACGCCGCGTCGGCCCGCCACGACTCGTCCGTGCCCACGCTGACGTAACAGATGACGTGCCGTCCCGCGCCGCGCAGCTCCGCGATCGTCGACGCGGGCGCGTCGAACAGATCGACGTCGTAGAGCGCGACGTCGAAGGACGTGTCGATGGTGCCCGTGAGCTGAACCTGCCAGCTCGTGTCGAGCGCCGGCCGAAAGACCGGCGGCGCCGTCGTCACGAGCGTGCCGCTCGACCCGCCGCACGCCGCGGCGAGCAACGACATCGCGGCGAGCGCCATCACGCGGGCCCGGACCTCCATTCATCGAAGTATGCGGCAACGCCCTTCGCCACGCGATCGAATGGCGCGCCTTCCCTCTTTCGCCGCGTCACTCGAGGGCAGCGAGCAGGTCCCCGAAGTACGGGGGCAAGGTATCCCACGGGTTCGGCAGGTCGTCGTTCTGCAGATAGATGTAGCCGACGTACTGACGGGCCTGCGCAACGAACGCGGCGTCGAACGGCGTGCCGTACGGGATGACGCCGAAGTTGGTGACGGCGTACTTCGTGTGCCAACCGGCGAGCTTCGACGGCGCGGGCACCCCCTTCGATTCGTAGATGAGCATCGTGTCGAGCGCGCCCACGAACGCCTCCGCCGTGTCCGCGCCCGGGTTGCCGACGGTGTACGTCAGCCCGTGCGCCTTCGCGTACTGGGACAGCGTTCGGTAGTAGGGCACGTCGGCCGCCTGATCGGACTGCTCGTCGAAGAACATCCCTTCGATCTGAGGATAGAACACCTTCCACTGGTCGATCGCCGCTTGCATCGACGCCAGGCTGTGGCTCGCGTACCCCGTGGCGACGTAGCCGATCACCTGGACGTCGCCCGCGATGAGCTTCGCGATGCCGGTCGTGAAGGCGCCGTCCTTGGCCGCGCCGGGACCGCTGTCGGGGTTCACGATGGCGACGACGCGCACCGAAGGGTGCGCCCGTCGCGCCGTGACGATCGCCGTCCACGACGGATCGTCGGGATAGGTGTAGAGCGGAACGATCGTGCCCGCGGCGCTGCCGCGAGCGTCGCTGTTCGCGGCGTCCGCGGCTTTCGGCGCGGCATCGACGGTCATCGCGGCGGCGTCCTTCGGCGCGGCGTCGACGTTCGGCGCGGTGTCATCGTTCCCGGCCTCGGCGCCGCCAACTCCCGAGGGCGCGGATCCGCTGTCCACTCGTCCTGCCTCGCCCCCGCCCGACCCCGCGATCGCGCCAGAACCTCCCTCTCCGGCCGCGCCGGCGGTCCCGGAAGACGGGGCCGCCTTGCCGCACGCCAAAGCCGCAGTTGCACCGGCGAGGAGCACGACGGCGCACCGCGCGCGTGATCTGAGACCGACCATGGGCACTGAGTGGCCGAGCCGACTTGGAAATGGTCACGCGAACGTCGATCTCGTGACCACTTTCGCCGCGCGCTCGCCACTGATGCGGAGAACCATGCAATCACATCTTCGCAAGGTCGTCGGCGCGGGCCTCGTCTTCTTCATTCAGTCGCTGTGTTCGTGCGGCGGCTCCGGCCCAGCGAACAGCGACAACGGCGGCTCCGCTGGAGCTTCCGCGACGGCAGGAGCCGCCGGCTCCGCGGGCGCGAGCGGCGGCGGGACGTCGGGCGGCTCCGGTTCGAACGGCGCGGGCGGTGCGACCGATCCGAGCGGCGGCTCGAACGGCGCCGCGGGGAGCGCCGGTTCCGCGGGCGCATCCGGCGCCATCGGCAGCGCAGGCACGAGCGGCAGCGCGGGCCGCGCGGGTGCAGCAGGATCCGCGGGCACAACGGGATCCGCGGGCACAACGGGATCCGCGGGCGCAACGGGATCGGCAGGCGCAGACGCGAGCACGCGCTGGAAGCCTGCCCAAGGCACGACGTTCTACTGGGACCTGTCGAACGCGCCGCCCGACAACACGAAGAACGTCGGGGCGTACGACATCGACGGATGGAACAACACCGCTCAAGAGGTCGCGACGCTGCACGCGCGCGGCGTGAGAGTCGTCTGCTACATGGACGCGGGCACGTACGAACCCGGGCGCCCCGATTCGAGCGCGTTCCCTACGTCTTTGAAGGGCAAGGCCGTCGAGGGATGGCCCGGCGAGTTCTGGCTCGACGTGACGGCCGCCGGCCCGAACCACGCCGCGCTGCAGGCGATCATGCTCGCGCGCTTCAAGACCTGCCAACAGAAGGGCTTCGACGCAATCGAGCCCGACAACCTCGACTCGTACCAGAACAAGCCGGGCTTCACGACGACGGCCGCCGATCAGCTCGCCTACAACGAATGGATCGCGACGACGGTCCACGGCCTCGGCCTCGCCGTGTTCCAAAAGAACGATCTCGATCAGGTCGACACGTTGCAGCCCTTCTTCGACGGCATCCTCGACGAGGAGTGCAACAAATACTCCGAGTGCTCTACGCTGGCGCCCTACACGGCCGCCGGCAAACCGGCGTGGGACGCCGAATACAAAGAAGACGGCGAGAGCACGGGCTCCTTCTGCGCGGCGGACATCAGGGCGAACATCGTGGGCGCGCTGTTCGCCCTCGATCTAGACGGCAGCCTGTTCGATCCCTGCACGAACGACGTGGGCGCGATTCACTAGCACGCGTGGGCCGCCGACGGCGACGGCCCACGCCGCGGGCTCAGTCGACGTTGAGCTCGTAGATCGACCACCAGCTCGTCGCCGTGCCGGTCTGCACGACCTTGATGTAGCGCGCCGTCTGCGTCGCGAAGGTGATCGTGACGAGGGAGGTCGTCGGCGTGCCCGTCGCGACCGCGGTCCCGAAGTTCACGCCGTCGGTCGACACGAAGACCTGGTACCCGTGCGGGTAATCGGTCGTGCCGTCGGCGTCGAGCGTGAGCTGCTTGAACGTCTGGTTCGCCTTCATGTCGACGAGGAACCACTGGCCGTTCGCCTGCGTCACGCCCGCGCTCCAGCGCGTCGCGATGTTGCCGTCGAACACGTTCGCGGCGACGTCGGTGCCGCCCGTGCTAGACGCCGTCGCCGTCCAGCCCGTGCGCGACAGGTTGCCCGATGCGTAGACGTTGAACTCGTAGATCGACCACCAGCTCCCGGGCGTGGCGCTGGTCTGAACGACGCGGATGTAGCGCGCCGTCTGCGAGGGGAACGTCACGACGACGGGGTTCACCGTCGGCGCGCCCGTCGCGATCGCCGTGCCGAAGTTGACGCCGTCGTTGGACACGAACACCTGATAGCCGCGCGCGTAGTCGCCGCCCGAGTCCATCGTGATCTGGCTGAACGGCAGCGCCGTCAGCATGTCGACCTGGAACTGCTGTCCGGTCGCGACCTGGGCCGTGCCTGTGCTGAAGCGCGTGCCGGCGTTGCCGTCGAGAGCGTTGGCGGCGACGTCGGCGCCCCCCACGACCGTGGCGCTCGCGATCCAACCCGTGCGCGAGTAGGCCGCGCCCGGCGCCGTACCGCCCGCCGCGCCGCCCGCGCCCGCCGTGCCTGCGCCGGCCGTGCCCGCGCCGGCCGTGCCCGCGCCCGCCGCGCCGCCCGCGCCGCCTGCGCCAGTGCCGCCGCCCGCGCCGTACGCCGTGAATTCTTGGATCGACCACCAGGCCGTCGTGCCCGCCGGGATCGTGCCCAGCACGACACGAATGTAACGTCCGGTCGCCGTCGTGAACGGCACGGTGATGGGCGTCGCCGTCGCCGTGCCCGTCGCCACCGCCGTTCCGAGATTCGCCGGGTCGTTGGTGACGTACACAGAATAGGCGCGCGCGTAGTCGCCGGTGCCGTTCGAGTCCATCACGATCTGGCTCACGGCCTGCGCCGCGCCCATGTCGACCTGGAACCACATGCCGGCCGCCATGACGGCGCCCGAGCTCCAGCGCGTCCCGAGGCTGCCGTCGAGGGCGTTCGCCGGCACGTCAGCGCCGCCCGTGTTCGAGGCGCTCGCGACCCAGCCCGTGCGCGACAACAGCGATCCGATCCCCGCCGCGCCACCCGCGCCCCCTGATCCGCCCGCGCCTGCCGTGCCACCGCCGGCACCGCCGGCGCCCGTGCCGCCGCCGCTCGTGCCGTAGGCGTTGAGCTCATTCACCGACCACCACGCCGTCACGCCCGCGGGCACCGTCCCGAGGACGACGACGATGTATCGACCCGACGTCGCCGCGAACGACGCCGTGACGGGCGTCGCCGCCGCCGTCCCCGACGTCACGGCGGCGCCGAGCCCCGCCGTCGCGCCGCCCGTGTACGCCGTGTTGCTGACGTACACCGAGTAGGCGCGCGCGTAGTCGCCGCTGCCGTTCGAGTCCATCACGATCTGGCTCACGGTGTTCGCCGCGCCCATGTCGATCTGGAACCACATGCCGGCCGCCATCGCGGCGTCCGTCGACCAGCGCGTCGCGAGGTTGCCGTCGAGCAGGTTGGCGGGCGCGTCGGCGCCCGTGCCGCTCGACGCGGTCGCGACCCAGCCCGTGCGCGCGAGCGGCGCCGAGACCGTGCCCGTGAACGCGACGTTCGTCGCCGTCGCGTTGTCGCTGCCCGTGATGACCCAGACGTCGTTGAACGTGCCGCCCACCGTCGACATGAACGTGACCGACTCCGTGAGCGTCTGTCCCGCGGGCACCGCCGAGCCTTCACCGAGCGTCGTCGTCGCGACGAACTGGCCGAGCGCGGGCGGCTTCGACTTCACGATCTGAAGGTCGGTGCCGCCCGTGTTCTGGATCGTGAACGTCTTCGTGACCGACACGCCCGAGCTCGTCGTGCCGAAGTTGATCGACAGCGGCGTTATCACCATGACCGGCGCTGTGCCCGACGCGCCCGTGAGCGGGATGGTCAGGTTGCCGCCGTTGCTGTTGACGACGACGTTGCCCGAGAAGCTGCCGGCCGCCGTCGGCGCGAAGGTGACCGTCGCCGTGACGTTGGCGCCCGCCGCGAGCGTCGCGCCGTTCGCCGGCAAGCCCGTCGCCGAGAACGGCGTCGCGGGCAGCGTCGACGTCGCGAACGTGAGCGTCTGGTTGCCCGTGTTCTGAATCAGCAGCGTGAGCTGCTTCGTCGTCCCCGTGACGATGCCGCCGAACGCGAGCGTCGCCGGCGTGATGTTGAGCTGCGCTGCGTTCACGACGCCCGTGCCGCTGAGCGCGATGGTTCCGCCACCGCCGCCGCTGATCGCGACATTGATCGAACCCGTGACGGGACCCGCCGCCGTCGGCTTGAAGGTCACGGGCACCGTGATCGACTGCCCCGCCGTCAACGTCGCCGGGAGGGCCGGCGTCGACGTGCCGAGCGTGAACGTCGTCGACGTCACCGTGAGACCGCCCGCGGGGATCGTGAGGTTCTGGTTCGCCGTGAGCGTCGCCGTCATCGTCGACTGCTGACCGACCGTGACGTTGCCGAACGAAACGGCCGTGCCCGTGACCGCCGCCGTGCCCGCGCCGAACGCGACGACGTGACCGTCACCCGTGCCGACGTAGACGATTCCGCTGCCGACGCCGACGGTCGAGAATTTGGACTGGTTGCCGATCCCTTGCGAGAAGATCGATTGCAGATTCGTGCCCGAGATCTTGTAGGCGCGCAGGTTCCCGTTGCCGACGGCCCAGAAGACGGCGCTGCCGTTCGCCAGACCGTTCGAGGTCACCGTGGGTGAGCCCGCGTACGCGCCGAAGTTGTCGATGGGCGGCCCACCCGCTTGATTGACCGTGCCCGACGCCGACGTGCCGTAGCCGACGACGGTGAAGCTGGGGTTCGCGCCGTTGACGGCGTATTTCAGCAACTGCAGGCGGTAACCCGTCTGCGCGTTCGCGCCGCCGTTCGTCGTCACGGCGACGTAGCCGCCGTCGCCCGGCCACAC
>DATAZS010000340.1:0-4217 GCA_036271915.1 Polyangia bacterium | reverse complement strand
TTGTTGAGTGCTTCTTCCACGACCTGAAACGCTTCCGCGCCATCGCCACGCGCTTCGAAAAGACCGCGCGAAACTTCCTCGCCCTCACGCAGCTGGCTTGCGCGTGGCTTTGGCTGGCGGAGATCTAGGGACACCCCCTAGCGCCGCGGTGTACGATGCGCCGTGATCGCGGGGCGCTCGCGGCTGGTGCTGCTGATCATGATCGGCGCGACGTCGGGCCTCGGCGTCGAGGCGTTTCGAATCCGCGCGGACTTGTCGACGCCGCGCGATCTCCACGGTGTCGCCTTCGTGGGCTCGGACGCCTGCGCGCGCTGTCACGAGGACAACCACCGCAGCTGGCACCGGACGTTTCACCGCACGATGACGGCCGAGGCGACAGACGCGAGCGTGCTGGGCGCGTTCGACGGCGCGACGCTTCACCACGACGGCGTCACGGCGCGCATGGATCGCGACGCCGCGGGCGCGTTTCGCATGACGTTCACGCGCGATGGCGGCACGGCGCGCACGGTGACCGTCGCGCGCACCGTCGGGTCGCATCGCTACCAGCAGTACCTCGTGAAGGAGGGTGACACGTACTGGCGGTTGCCCGTCGCGTGGCACGTCGAGGAGAAGCGGTGGTTCCCGATGACAGGCGCGTTTCTCTTCTCGGACGCCGCGACGATCGATGTCCCCGGGCGGCCCGCGTTCGGAGGCGGCGTGTTCGATCGGCACGTCACGCGCTGGAACGACAACTGCGTGTTCTGTCACAACGTCGCGCCGAACCCCGGGCTCGACGCGCGCACGGGCCGCTTCGCGACGACGACCGCGGAGCTCGGGATCGCCTGCGAGGCGTGCCACGGACCGGGCAGCGCGCACGTGAGCGCGAACGCGGATCCGCTGCGGCGCCTGTGGCTGCGCGCGCGTCACATCGCGGACCCGACGATCGTGAACCCGGCGCGCCTGCCGCCCGCGCGCGCGGCGGACGTGTGCGGGCGGTGTCACGGGCAAAGGCTCGCCGACGACGTCGGGCCGTTCATGGCCCGTGGCGATCCGTTCGTGCCCGGCGACGACCTCGCGCTCACGACGGCGCCGCTGTGGCGCGACACGCCGCTCGCGGGCGATCGCGACGCGTTCGCGGCGCGCTTCTGGGGCGACGGCACGCCGCGGCTCACGGCGTACGAGTACCAGGGGTTGCTGCAATCGCGCTGCGCGCAAGAGGGTGCGCTCACGTGCACGAGCTGCCACGGCATGCACGAGGGCGATCCGCGCGGCCAGCTGCGCGCGGAATTTCGCGGCGCCGCCGCCGATCGAATGTGCACGAGCTGTCATGCGGCGCTCGCGACACCGACGGCCGCCGCGCAGCACACACACCACGCGGATGCGCGCTGCGTGAGCTGCCACATGCCGCGCATCGTGTACGGCGTGCTGGACGTTCATCGCAGCCACCGCGTCGAGATCCCGGAGCCGTCGCGCGCCGCTGCGTATGGTCGCCCCGACGCGTGCACGGCCTGTCATGTCACCGAGACGCCCGCCTGGGCGGCCGCGGCGCGTGCGCGTTTGTGGGGGCGCGCCGCGCTGCCCGCGAACGACGCGACGGCGCCGCGGGATGCGCTCTTCGCGGGCGATCCGATCACGCGCGCCGTCTCGGCGGACGCCCTCGGGCGCGCGCAGCTGCCGCTCACGCCGTCGGAGCGCGCCGCCCGCGTGGGCGCGCTGCTCGAAGCGATGACGAGCGACACGTACCCCGCCGTGCGGCACCTCGCGTGGCGCGCGCTCGAGCGTCTGGGTGTCACCGCGCGCGACTACGATCCGTCAGCCGACGTCGCGGCGCGCACGGCCGTCGTCGCGCACCTCGCGGGGGACGCGGACAAGCCGTCGCCCGAACGCATCGCGGGGTTGCGCGCGCGCGGCCGCGACGGCGACCTCGAGATCGGCGAGTAGCGCGGCGTAGTATCCGGAGCGCAAGAACCGACCCGCGACGCAGCTGCGCTCGACCTTCGTTCGCTGTCCGTAAGAACGTCGCAAGAATCGCCGGGCGTCCTCGCGCCGGCCGCGAGAATGTTCTACGATTGCCGGTCGCCAAGGGCCCGAGTTTTTCGCCGAGTTTTCGATCGATGGCCGAAGTTTTCCCGCGCCGGTTCGGTAAATACGTCCTGCTGAGGTCGCTCGCACGCGGCGGCATGGGCGAGATCTACGTCGCCGCGACGGGTGAGCCCGGCTTCCAGAAATTCTGCGTCATCAAGAAGGTCATCGCCGAGCGCACCGACCAGGGCAAGGCGAACCGGTTCCTCGACGAGGCGAAGGTCGTGCTGCGCCTCGCGCACGCGAACCTCGTGCCCACCTTCGACGCGGGCGAGATCGAGGGCGAGTTCTACATCGCGATGGAGCTCGTCGAGGGCAAGGACCTGCGCGAGGTCTGGAACCGCTGCGTGCGCACGCGCACGCGCATCCCGCTCGACGTCGCGCTGCACGTCGGCCGCGAGATCGCGCGCGCACTCTCCTATGTACACAGCTACGGCGATCTCAAGCTCGTGCACCGCGACGTCGCGCCGCCCAACATTTTGTTGTCGTACTTCGGCGAGGTGAAGCTCACCGACTTCGGCCTCGCGCGCAGCGTGCTCAAGCAAGAGCACACGGCGCCCGGCGTCGTGTTCGGCCGCGCGGCGTACCTCGCGCCCGAGCAGGCGCGCGGCGAGATCGCCGACGCGCGCAGCGACATCTACAGCCTGGGCGTCGTCGTGTGGGAGCTGCTCACGGGGCACCAGTATCTGCAGCTGCAGAACCTCGACGCCGCGACGGCGATGTCGCTCGTGCGCCACCCGCGCACGCAGGCGCCGTCGTCGAAGGCGGCGTGGGTCACGCCCGAGCTCGACGCCGTCATCATGAAGGCGCTCACGCCCGCGCGCGAGGATCGCTACCAGACGGCCGAGGAGATGCGGCAGGCGCTGTCCGACGTCATCAGCCGTCTGTCGCCGCGCGCCGACGCCGAGCGATCGGCGGAGTTCTTGCGCGCGCTGTGCGGCGACGCCGCGCGCGAGGAGCAGGCCGAGCGCGAGCACCTGCTGGGCGAGAGCATCGCGCTCGCCGCCGAGGACTTCTCCGACCTGCTGACGCCCGTGTCGGGCCACCGCGCCGAGGGCGACGGCGCCGCGCGCGGGCGGCGCAGCCCCGCGAAGGCCATGCCCGTGGTCGCCGCGCCCGCCGACGAGGCGCCGCGCGGCCGCACGACGCCGACGCGCGCCGACTTCACGGGGCGCGTGATCGAAGGCCGCTACAAGATCCTGCGCGTGCTGGGCGAGGGCGGCATGGGCACCGTCTACGCGGGCGAGCACGTCGAGATCGGCAAAGGCGTCGCCGTGAAGATCCTGCACCCGCAGTTCTCGCGGCAGCAGGATCTCGTCGAAAGATTCAGGCGCGAGGCGCGCGCGGCGTCGCGCATCGGTCACCCGAACATCATCGACGTCAACGACTTCGGCACGACCGAGGACGGCTGCGCCTACTTCGTCATGGAGCAGCTCGACGGCATCGATCTCGCCGACGTGCTGTCGCACGAGCGCCGGCTCGACGCGCCGCGCGCCTGCCAGATCACGATCCAGATCTGCCGCGCGCTCGAGGCGGCGCACGCCGCGGGCGTCATCCACCGCGATCTCAAGCCCGAGAACATCTTCCTCGTCGCGCGCGACGGGCGCGCCGACTTCGTGAAGGTGCTCGACTTCGGCATCGCGCGCAGCATCGGGCAGGACACGCGCCGCCTCACGAACCCGGGCGTCGCCATGGGCACGCCTGAGTACATGGCGCCCGAGCAGGCGCTGGGCGGCCTCGCCGATCGCCGGAGCGACATCTACTCGGTGGGCGCGCTGCTCTACGAGATGGTGACGGGCCAGCCGCCGCACGGCGAGGACGAGCTGTCGCCGCTGCTGAAGCAGCAGCCGCCGCGCCCGCCGCGCGAGCTGCGCCCGGAGCTCCCCGACGAGCTCGAGCGCGTGATTCTCCAGGCGCTCGAGCTCGATCCGGGCAAGCGGCACCAGCGCATGGCGGCGCTCGAGTACGACCTCACGAAGATCCAGTGGGGGCGCGCGCGCGCCGTGAGCGATCTGCTGGGCCTACGCGGGCCCGACGCGCGCGCCGAGGAGAGCGGCGGCACGCGCGATCGCCTCGCGCCGTCGCCCGTCGAGGCGCCCGCGATCGAGATCGCGCCGGGCGCGCCGCGCACGAGGACGCCCAAAATCGAGCCGCCG
>DATAZS010000339.1:0-28923 GCA_036271915.1 Polyangia bacterium | reverse complement strand
CGCGCGCGTCGTCGCGACCCTCGAGGGCGCGCCCAAGCCCGTGAGCAGCTACGGCTTCGCGAAGGCGCTCGTGCAGGCGTCGATCTACGCGAAGATGCCGCACGGTCACGCGCTTGGCCTGCACGTCTATGCGGGCGCCATCTTGGGCGACGCGCCCTACTTCGACGAGTTCTACATCGGCGATCTCAATGTGCTGCTGCCGCGCCGCGCGCTCGGCATGAGCTTCTCGACGCTGCCGTCGCACAACCTGCTGCACACGTCGATCGCGGGCCATCGCTACGACGACTACGCGGGGCGCGTCCTCGTCGAGTACGCGATCCCGATCTGGCGGCGCCGCGGGTTTGTGTACGGCGGCGAGGCGTTCGCAGCCGCGGGCCTGCTCGGCATGACGAGCAACGGCGATCCCGCCGTCACGTCGTGGCGCACCCTGCCCGTCGATCTGACGGGCGACGTCGGCCTGCGCCTCGACACATACATCGGCATCTTCACGATCTCGATCGCCAACGCGCTGTCGCGCAGCTCGTTCTGATGCGCGCGCCTCGCCTCGCCCTCGGGTCTGCGCTGCTTTGTCTCGCGGCGCTCGCCGTGTCGCCCGCGCGCGCCGCCGACGAGCTGCCGCGCCGCACGACGGGCCTCGCCCTCACGCCCACGCAGCTCGTCGCGAGCGTGGGCCTGCCGGATTTATTCGGCCCCGAAGACCGCGAGCGCCTCAAGTCGGGCTTCGTGACGCGCGTGCTCGTGCGCGTCGCCCTGCAAGAGGAGGGCGTCGCCGAGCCCGTCGCGCTCGCGTTCCAGCGCACGGAGATCGTCTACGACATCTGGGACGAGCGCTTCCGTCTGCGCGTCACGCGCGGCACCGGCCCCGACGTCCACCTCGAGGCACGCACGCCCGACGAGGCCATCGCGCGCGCGACGACGCTGTGGCAGCTCCCCGTCGCCGACGCCGCGCGCCTGCGCCCCGGCGCCACGTACGCGCTCGCGTTCCGCGGCGATCTCAACCCGATCTCCGACGAGCTCATGGCCGACGTGCGGCGGTGGATCGTTCAGCCCGCGCGCGGCGAGCGGCGGATCGGCACGGGCGACAGCTTCTTCGGCTCCTTCGTGAGCATCTTCGTCAACCCGCGCATGGACGACAGCGAGCGTCAGCTGCGTTTTCTGTCCCAGCACTTCGATCCGCGTCAGATCCGCGTCCTCACGCCCACTTCCGCTGGAGATCGCCGATGAAAGTGTTCAGGCTGCCCGGCCGCTTCGAGTGGAAGATCCTCATCGCGCTTTTCATCGTCGCGACGCTGCCGCTCGGCGCCGCGGGATACCTCATGCGCGTCACGCTCGATCGGGTGACACGCATCACGAGCGCGCACCAGGAGTCGGTCGAGCAGTCATTGGGCGGCGCCGTCGAGGTGTACCGCTCGTACTTCGCGCAGATGAAGGAGATCTTCCGCCAACGCTCGGCCGAGGTCGCGTCGCAGCCCGTCGCGCACGCCTCCGATCTCGCCGACGTGCCCGAGCTGCTGCGCGCGCGCATCCTCGACGGCACGCGCGTCATCGACGAGTGGTCCGCGCCGCCCGCCGTGCAGGACCGCGCGCGCGAGGGTCCGCCGAACCTCGTCGAGCTGCCGGGCTCGAAGCCCGAGGCGCCGCGCCTGCTCGAGCTGACCTTCGGCATCTCGAAGGAGATCTACGCGAACTTCCTCGCGCTCGGCGAGGCGATGCAGCGCGAGCAGGATCTCGATCGCGTGCTGCCCGTCGTGCTGCCGCGCATCTTCCGCGGGCTCGGCGCCGCGCTCATCATCGTGCTCGCGCTCGCGACGGCGATGGGCCTGTTCGTCGCGCGGCGCGCCACCGGGCGCGTCGCCATGCTGCGCGAGGCCGCCCGCCGCGTCGGCGAAGGCGATCTCGCCGTGCGCGTCTCGCCGCGCGGCAAGGACGAGCTCGACGAGCTGGGCCGCGCCTTCGATCGCATGGTCGCCGAGCTCGCCGAGGCGCGGCCGCGGCTCGAATATCTGCAGAAGGTGTCGGCCTGGCAGGAGGTCGCGCGCCGGCTCGCGCACGAGATCAAGAACCCGCTCACGCCGATTCAGCTCTCGGTGCAAGAGCTCGTGTCGAAGTACCGCGGCGACGATCCGGCCTACGCGAAGCTGCTCGCGACGGCGCAGGAGATCCTCGGCGAGGAGATCGGCACGATCCGCCGCCTCGTCGACGACTTCTCCGCGTTCGCGAAGCTGCCCAAGGTCGCGCCCGCGCCCGTCGATCTCGGCCAAATCGTCGACGACTTCGTGCGCGCGCACGGCGAGTGGCAACCGTTCCTCACGTTTGTGCCGCCCGCCGCGCCCGTGGGCGCCGAGTGCGATCGCATGCTCATCAGGCGCGTGCTCGCCAACCTCGTCGAGAACGCGGTGCAGGCGGCGACGGGCGCGGGTCGCGAGCCGGCCGTCACGCTGTCCGTCGCCGCCGACGCCGAACGCCGCGTCGCGAGCCTCGTCGTCGACGACAACGGCCCCGGCATCCCCGCGCGCGAGCGCGAGCGCGTCTTCGATCCCTACGTGACGTCGAAGGAGCACGGCACGGGCCTGGGCCTCGCGATCGTGCGCAAGATCGTGCTCGACCACGGCGGCGACGTGCACGCGAGCGCGGCGCCCGGCGGCGGCGCGCGCCTCACCGTGACGCTGCCGGCCGCGGGGCGATCGGGTACGAGCGGCCCCCGAGCATCAGAGTCGGCCGCCCCGGACGCTCTTCGCTGAGCGCGTCGGCGAGCGCTGCCGCCGCCGACGTGCCGAGGCGCGCCTCGAGCCGACCGCCACGCACGCGCGCGCGCAGCACGCCCACGCCGTCGACGGTGAGCGTCGTCGGATCGAGCGCCTCCTCGCGGCCGTCCGAGAGCGCGAGCCACACGACGTCGTTTTCGATCCGCGCCGCGCGCGCGACGAGCGGCGTGTCGTCGACGTCGACGTAGGCGAAGCGCCGCTCGTCGAGCCGCAGCACGACGCGCCCGTCGGGCTCGGCGTCGAGCCAGCGGAAGAGCGCGCGCTTCAACCCTTCGTGCGTGACCTCAGCGCCCTCGTGCACGAAGTGCCCTTCGCGATCGATGCGGATCCCCGAGCGCCGCAGGCGCTCGAGCATCTCGGCGTCGGGGATCACGACGGCGTCCGCGTCAGCTCGCGCGGCGAACGCCGGCCGCGAGCTGCGCGAGCCGAGCGAGCCGATCCTTGGCGCGCAGCTTCTCTTTCTTGAGCTGGCTGCGCTCGATCTGTTCGTCGGGAGTGAGCGACAGGTGCCGCTCGAGCTCGGTCAAACGCTTTTCGATCTCGTCGTGGCGCGATCTCAACTCCGCCGCCTCCGTCCCCGTCCCCTCGTCTCCCTCTTGGCCAGCCACGCGGATCTTCTCCATGCGTTCGAACCTCCCGTGCCTCAAATCGTGACAGCGGGCCGGGCGCGTGTCTATCAGGATCAGGCTCGACGCGCGTCGTTACCGAAAGGCGACGCGCGTCGCGCGCCGCCCTCAGAACTTGGCGCAATCGATGACGAAACGATACTTCACGTCGCCTTTGAGCGTCCGCTCGAAGGCCTCGTTGATGCGCTCCGGCGTCGTCATCTCGATGTCGCTCGTGATGCCGTGCTTGCCGCAGTGATCCAGCATCTCCTGCGTCTCGGGGATGCCGCCGACGAGCGAACCCATGATCTTGCGTCGCCCGAAGATGAGGCCGAACGAGACCAGGTCCAGCGGCTCGGGCGGCGCGCCCACGAGGATGAGGGTGCCTTCTCGCCGCAGGCTGCTGATGGGGCCGTTGATGTCGTGCTTCGCCGAGACCGTGTCGATGATCGCGTCGAAGCGATTCGCGAGCTTGCCGAACGCGCCCTCGCCCGTCGTGAGGACGAAGTCGTGCGCGCCCAGCTTCTTCGCGTCGGCCTTCTTGTCGGCCGAGCGGCTCAGCATCGTGACCTCGGCGCCCAGCGACGCCGCCAGCTTGACGGCCATGTGACCGAGGCCGCCGAGACCGATGACGCCCACGCGCGAGCCCTTCGTGACGCCGACGTGCCGGAGCGGCGAATAGGTCGTGATGCCGGCGCAGAGCAGCGGCGCGCACCCAGCCGGGTCGAGGTTCTCGGGGACGTTCAGCACGAAGTGCTCGGTGACGACGATCTGGTTGGAGTAGCCGCCGAAGGTCTGCGTCTTGCCATCCTGGTCGACGCTGCCGTAGGTCATCGTCATGCCGGTCTCGCAGTAGTTCTCGTGACCGGTCTTGCAGCTGTCGCACGTTCCGCACGAGCCGACGAAGCAGCCGACGCCGACGCGCTGACCCGGCTTGAACCTCTTCACGTCCTTGCCGACGGCGGTGACGCGACCGATGATCTCGTGGCCGGGGACGCTCGGGTACTGCGTCGACCGCCATTCGTTGCGCGCGGTGTGGATGTCCGAGTGGCAGATGCCACAGAACTCGATGGCGATCTGCACGTCGCTGTCACCCGTCGCGCGTCGCTCGAACTGAAACGGCGTGAGCGGCTGGTCGGCCGCTTGAGCGGCATATCCCCTGGTCTGCATTGGCGGCCTCGTTTGTCGGAGTGGGCGCCAATTATGATGGGCAGGCGCTCGTGCGCCACCGCGATCGGCCTCGCGCTACAGCGACGTCCAGAACTTCCAGAAGCCCTGCGCCGTCAGCGTTCCGCCGTCGGTGTGCCCGCCCGGGACGGAGCAGTAGACGACGGGGAAGCCCGCGGCGCAGCCCTCGTACGCGACGCAGGAGCTCGAGTCGAAGTCCTTCTCGCCGGGATCCCACGGCATCGTCGCCGTCGTGCACCCGTTGCGCATGACGAGGCTGTCGATCGCGGCCTGCGTCTGAGCGAGCGGCGTCCCCGTGTCGTTGGCGCCGCGCACGACGATCGCGGGGACCTGGCCCGCGCAGGGATCGTGGTTGAGCTGCAGGCCGGCCGCGGCCCAGCCGACGGCGCTGATGACGTTCGCGCGGTTGCACGACATGAGCCCCGTGAACCAGCCGCCGCTGCTGTAGCCCGAGACGAAGACCTTGCTCTTGTCGATGCAGTACTCGGCCTCGACCTCGGCGAGCACCTGATCGAAGTACGGCAGCTCGGGCGAGTTCGCGTTGTCGCCGTCGGGTCCGGCCGAGAAGCATCCGCTGTACGCGAGCAGCTGCACCTGCACCGAGCCCGTCGACGCCGGTCCGCTCTGCAGGAGCTCACCCTCGGCGCTCTGGCCCGTGCCGCAGCCGTTGCCCCAGAACGTCAGCGGCCAAGGCTTCGTCGAATCGTAGGTCTTCGGTGGGTTCGTGAAGTAGCGGCGCTTGGCCTGCGCGGCGAACTTCGCGTCGACCGTCACCATCGTGTCGTGCGTCGTCCACTTGCCGGCGATCTCGGTGATCTCTTTGTTGCAACCCGCGCTCATCCCCGTGGGCTTGCCGCCGCTCGCGCCCGCGGTCCCGGCGCCCGCGCTGCCGCCGAGCGCGCCAGCCGTTCCGCCCGCGACACCAGCGCTGCCCGCGGACGCGCCGCCGGCCCCCGCATCGCCGCCCGACGCGCCGGCCGTCCCGGTCGCGTCCGCCCCGCCAGCCGCGCCTGCGCCGCCACTCGCGCCGGCCGTCCCCGACGCGCCCGCCGTCCCTGATGCGCCCGCCGTGCCCGCGCCTTGCGGACCCCCGCTCGACGAGCACGTGACGACGCCCGCGAACGAGAGCACAGCCAATCCCGAGACGATCGCCGATCGGACGTTCATCCTCGCGATGTTAGGCGCAACGCGGACGCGCGACCGCGCATCGCGCGCCTGCCGCGTGCAACGCCGCGGCCCCGACTACTTGGCTTCGAGCTTCTTCTCGAACGCGCTGATCTCGGCGTCCTGCGAGAGCAGGAACTGCAGCTCGTCGATGCCGTTCAGCAAGCAGTAGCGCGAGAACGGATCGACGACGAACTTGGCGACGGTGCCGTCGCCGAGCGTCACCGTCTGCGCCTCGAGCGAGATCGTGACCTCGGCGTTGGGCGCCGCGAGGAGCTTCGCGTGCGTCGCCGCGTCGACGGCGATCGGCAGCAGGCCGTTCTTGAGCGAGTTGTTCTTGAAGATGTCGGCGATCGACGTGCTGATGACGGCGCGGAAGCCGTAGTCGTACAGCGCCCACGGCGCGTGCTCGCGCGACGAGCCGCAGCCGAAGTTGTCACCGGCGACCAGCACGCGCGCGCCCGCGGCCTCGGGCTTGTTGAGCGCGAACTCCGGCTTCAAGGCGCCGTCGGCCGTGAAGCGCCAGTCGGCGAACAGCACCTTGCCGAGGCCGTTCTTGCTCGTCGCCTTGAGGAAGCGCGCCGGGATGATCTGGTCGGTGTCGATGTTCTCGGTCGGCAGCGCGACCGTCTTCGAGGTGAACGTCTTGATCGGTTCCATTTAAACCAAGCTCCTGGAGTCGGTGACCTTGCCGGTGACGGCGGACGCGGCGGCCGTGAGCGGGCTCGCGAGGAACGTGCGTCCGCCCGCGCCCTGGCGCCCCTCGAAGTTGCGGTTGCTCGTGCTGACGGCGTACTGCCCCGGCTTGAGCTGGTCGCCGTTCATGGCGATGCACATCGAGCAGCCCGCCTCGCGCCACTCGGCGCCCGCCTCGGTGAACACGCGATCGAGGCCCTCGGCCTCGGCCGCCTTCTTGATGCGCTGAGAGCCTGGAACGATGAGCGCGCGCACGCCCGGCGCGACCTTGCGGCCTTTGAAGATGGTGGCGGCCGCGCGCAGGTCCGACATGCGCGAGTTCGTGCAGCTGCCGATGAACACGACGTCGACCTTGTGGCCCAGCAGCGGCTCGTCGCCCTTGATGCCCATGTACGCGAGCGCCTTCACGTCGCTCGCGTTCGCGGGCGCCGGCACCTTGGCGCCGATCGCCATGCCCATGCCCGGGTTCGTGCCGTAGGTGATCATGGGCTCGATCGCGGCCGCGTCGAACTTCTCCTCGCGGTCATAGGTCGCGCCGGGATCGCTCGGCAGCGCGCGCCACGCGGCGACGGCCTTGTCCCACGCCGCGCCCTGCGGCGCGCGCGGGCGGCCCTTCAGATACTCGAACGTGATCTCGTCGGGCGCGATCATGCCGGCGCGCGCGCCCGCCTCGATCGACATGTTGCAGACGGTCATGCGCTCCTCCATCGAGAGCGCGCGGATGGCCGAGCCGCGGTACTCGATGACGTGGCCCGTGCCGCCGCCGATGCCGAGGCGCGCGATGACGGCGAGGACGACGTCCTTCGCCGTGACGCCCGGCTTGAGCTGTCCCTCGACGGTGACGGCCAGCGTCTTCGGCTTGTTCTGCAGCAGCGACTGCGTCGCGAGCACGTGCGAGACCTCGCTGGTCCCGATGCCGAACGCGAGCGCGCCGAACGCGCCGTGCGTCGACGTGTGGCTGTCGCCGCACACGATGACCTGCCCCGGCTGCGTGACGCCGAGCTCCGGCCCGATGACGTGCACGATGCCCTGTCCCTCGGTCCCGAGCGAGAACAGCTCGATGCCGAAGTCTTTACAGTTCGTCTCGAGCTGCGCGATCTGCGCCGCGGCGGCGTTGTCGAGCACGGGGATCTTGCCCTCTTTGTTCCGCGGCGTCGTCGGCGTCGAGTGGTCCATCGTCGCGACCGTGCGCGCGGGGCGGCGCACCTTGAGGTTGCGCTCGCGCAACCACGTGAAGGCCTGCGGCGACGTCACCTCGTGGATGAGGTGCAGGTCGACGTAGAGGGTGGCCGGCGTGTCGGCCGTCGCGGCGCGCACGAGGTGCGCGTCCCAGATCTTCTCGAACAGCGTGCGTGGCATGCCGCAACTCTGCCCTTAGTTTGCGCCCCGATCTAGTGACAGCTCGCGGGCGCAATCGTTAAGATATACTTAACAATCATGGACGCCGCGCTGATCCCCGCCTTTCATGACGCGCTCGTCGTCGCACAGGCCGGCTCGGTCGCCGAGGCGGCGCGGCGGCTGCACAAGACGCCGTCGGCAGTCTCGCAGCAGATCCGACGCATCGACGCGCGCTTCGGCGTGACGCTGTTCGAGAAGGCCGGCCGCGGCATTCGGCTGTCCGCCGCGGGCGAGGCCGTGCTCGGCAGCCTCACGCGCCTTTTCGACGAGGCGGCGTCGCTCGAGACGGCGCTGCGTGAGGTCACTGCGGCGCGCGTGACGGCGCTGCGGATCGCTGCCAGCGACTACGTGGGTGAGGCGCTGCTGCTGCCGGTCCTGCGGCGCCTCGTCGCCGAGGCCGCGCCGCTGCGCTTCGAGATCACGACGGCGAACTCGATCGAGGCGGGCCGCCTCGCGTCGGAGGGCCACGTCGACGTCGCGATCATCAGCACGGAGCGCGCCATCGCCGCGACGGAGATCCCGCTGTGCGCGCAGCGCTTCTTCTGGATCGCGCCCGCCGTGCGCGGAAAACGCCAGGGCGCCACGCCGCTGCGTGCGCGCCTCGCGCGCGAGCCGCTGCTGCGCCTCGGCGCGGGCAGCCAGGGCCGGCGCGTGCTCGACGAGCACCTCGGCCGCCTGCGCCTGCGCCCGCTCTCGACGATCGACGTGCCCAGCGTGTCGCTCATCCTCTCGTACGTCCGCCAGGGCCTGGGCGTGGGCCTCGTGCCGGCGCTCGCGCTGCGCGCGGGACGCGATCGCCTGACCGTCGAGCCGGCCGACGTGCCCGCGATCGACGTGCGGCTCACGTGCCGCCCCACGCTCAAGCGCACGCCGCCCGTGGCCCGCTTCCTCGACGCGCTCGTGCATGAGGCGCGCAGCGGCTCTTCGCCGTAGGCGCGCAGCGCCGACTGACCTAGGCCACGCGTGACGCCGCGGCGCGCGCGCGCGCGAGCGGCAGCTCGAGCGCGTCGGCGAGCGCAGCGGCCGAGGCCTCGATGATGTTGGGCGACACGCCGATCGTGCTCCAGCGCTCGTCGCCGCGCGCGGCCTCGATGAGCACGCGCGTCTTCGCGCCTGTGGCCGCCTCCGGATCGAGGATGCGCACCTTGTAGTCGGCGAGGTGCACCTCACGCACGAGCGGGAACGCCGGGTTGAGCGCCTTGTGAAAGGCGCCGTCGAGCGCGTGAACCGGCCCCGTCCCCTCGGCGACGGTGTGCACGATCTCGTCGCCGATGCGCACCTTGACGGTCGCCTCTGCGAACATGCTGTTGCCGCGCCGCTGCTCCGAGATCACGACGACGTCGAGCACCTCGAACGGCGCGACGTACCCCGCGTGGAAGCGGCGCGTGAGCAGCTCGAACGAGCCGTCGGCTGCCTCGAACTGGTATCCCTGGTTCTCGAGCTCCTTGATGCGGCCCATGAGCTCGCGCTCACTGCCCTGCGCGTCGATGCCGAGCTCGGTCGCGCGCATGCGGATGTTGCCGCGCCCCGACAGCTCCGACACGACGATGTGGCGCTGGTTGCCCACGCGCTCGGGCGCGATGTGCTCGTAGGTCGACGTCACCTTCTCGACGGCGGACACGTGCGCGCCGCCCTTGTGCGCGAACGCCGAGCGCCCGACGTACGGCGCGTGCGCGCGCGGGCGGATGTTGGCGATCTCGCTCACCGTGCGCGAGAGCTCCGTGAGGCGCGCGAGGTTTTCGTCGGGCACGCAGCGGCGATCCATCTTGAGCTGCAGCGCGGGGATGATCGAGATGAGGTTCGCGTTCCCGCAACGCTCGCCCCAGCCGTTCATCGTGCCCTGCACCTGGGTGCAGCCGGCCTCGACGGCGGCGAGCGCGTTCGCGACGGCGAGATCACTGTCGTTGTGCGAGTGGATCCCGAGGCGCGTCGGCACATGCGCGCGCACGACCCCGATGACCTCGGAAACGAAGCTCGGCAGGCTGCCGCCGTTCGTGTCGCACATCGTGATCCAGTCGGCGCCCGCGTCGGCCGCCGCCTTGATCGCGGCGAGCGCATACTTCGGATCGAGGCGGTAGCCGTCGAAGAAGTGCTCGGCGTCGTACACGACCTCGCGGCCCGCCTTCTTGAGGAGCGCGACGCTCGACGCGATCATGGCGAGGTTCTCCTCGAGCGTGGTCTCGAGCACCTTCGTGACGTGCAACGTCGACGACTTGCCGAAGACGCACACGACGGGCGTCTCGGCGTCGACGAGCGCGCGCAGGTTGGCGTCGTCCTCGGCGCGCACGCCCGCCTTGCGCGTGCTGCCGAACGCCGTGAGCTTCGCGTGCTTGAGCGACAGCGTCTTGGCGCGCCGGAAGAACTCGATGTCCTTCGGGTTCGATCCCGGGTAGCCACCCTCGATGAAGTGAATGCCGAAGCCGTCGAGCAGCTTGGCGATCTTCAGCTTGTCCTCGACCGAGAGAGACAGCCCCTCGCTCTGCGTCCCGTCGCGGAGCGTGGTGTCGAAGAGGTGGATATTCATGACGTTCTCCAGAGGTGGCGAACCCGCGAGCCTATGCCGAGGGACCGCCGATCTCCAGGGGATTCACGTCACGGCGGCACGACTGAACGAACGGACAGCCTTCTGCGCGTCCCTTCGGGGACCCGAGGCGCGATGCCGCAGGGATCGAACGTTCAGTGCGGCGTCTCTCAACGGAGATCGGGCGTGAGGGGCGCGGCCTCGCAGCGCGCGACGCAGCGTCCGTCGACCTGACATGTGAAGGCGCTCGGGCAGTTCAGGCTCGCGCACGGGTTGCCGCACTGGGCGACCGCCGTGCCGCCATTGAGGGCCGCGCAACCGACGAGCAGCACGCTCGCGGCGATCAGCAGGAGGGCTCGTGTCATCGGGGCCAACCGTAGCGCCCGTCGGGTGGACGTGCCAGTGTCGACGCGCACACGATGAGTGCAACCGAGCCGAGCCGCGTCGTCCATCACGCCGATGCGATCGCGTGGCTGCGCGCGCGCGGCACGCTCGACGGGTGCAGCGTCGTGACGTCGCTGCCCGACGTGTCGGAGATCCCGGCGCTCGATCTCGCGGCGTGGACGCGTTGGTTCGAGGACGCGGCCGCGCTCGTCGTCGGCACCGTGCCGGACGACGGCGTCGCGATCTTCTTCCAGAGCGACATCAAGCGCGCGGGCGCGTGGATCGACAAGGGGGCGCTCGTGCAGCGCGGCGCCGAGCGCGCGGGCGCGCGGCTCCTGTTCCACAAGATCGTGTGCCGGAAGCCGCCGGGCACGGTGACGTTCGGGCGCGCCGCGTACTCGCACCTGCTCGCATACTCGCGCGGCGTGCGACCGCGGCCCGAGCGCGCTACGGCTGACGTCCTCGTCGACGCGGGGTTCATGCCGGGCACGAAGGCCATGGGCGTGAGCGCGTGCGTCGACGCCTGCCGCTTCGTGCAGCGCGAGACGCGCACGCGCACCGTCGTCGATCCGTTCTGCGGCTACGGCACGGCGCTCGCCGTCGCGAACGCGCTGGGGATGGACGCGGTCGGCGTCGATCTGTCGGCGCGCATGTGCAAAAAATCGCGCGCGCTCGTCGTCGACATCGATCTCAGCCCGCTCAACCCGTGACGACGGGCTTCTTCTTCGTGATGTCGGGCGGCCGGCCGTAGGCGGGCACCGCCTTGTCGAGATCGTCGGCCTCGCCGCGCGCGAACCGCGCGAGCGCGAGCTCGGCGATCGCGAGCGCCGTCGGACCTTCGATCGTCACGCGTCGGACGCTGGATGGCAGGGCGGCATCGAAGGCGGCGGCGTGCCGCTCGGCGCCGTTTCCCGCGAGGATCGCGCCCGGATACTCGGCGAGGCGCTCCGCGAGCGCCTCGGGCGCGAGGCGCCAAGGGTCGTCTGCCGTGGGCGCAGCGGCGCCGACAGCGCACGCATAGACCTCACCCTTGCCGGCGTCGATGCACGGGATCACGAACGGCGCGCCCGTGGCAGCGCGCGCGACGTCGATCGCGAGCGCGCGCAGCGACGACACGAGCAGGAGCGGCTTGCCCGTCGCGAGCGCGAGCCCCTTGGCGACGGCGAGGCCCACGCGCAGCCCCGTGAAGCTGCCTGGACCCGCGCCGCACGCGATGGCGTCGAGATCGGCGGGCCGCAGCGACGCCGCGCGCAGGACGTCGTCGACGAGCTTGAGGACGTGCGTCGAGTGACGCTCGGCCGTCGCCTCGGCGCGCGCGATCGCGCGACCGTCACCGTCGACGACGGCGACGCGCGCCGCGGGCGTCGAGGTGTCGAGGCACAACAGATGCGTCGCGGGCGTGATCATCGCGGCAGCAGGTATCGCACGACGTCGTTGCGGAGCGCGAACAACATGAGCGCCGCCACGATGACGAGGCCCACGTACGACGCGATCTCTCGCGCGCGCGGCGACGGTGGCCGGCGCTTGAACAGCTCGAGCGTGAAGAACACGAGCAGGCCGCCGTCGAGGATGGGGACGGGCAGGAAGTTCAGCAGGCCGAGGTTGATGCTGATGAGCGCCATGAGCCACAGGTACTGATCGAAGCCCTGCTCGGCCGCGACGCCCGCGACGTAGCCGATCATGATGGGGCCGCCCAGCGTCGTGAGCGGCACGCGCCCGCGCACGATCTCGACGAAGCCGTTCGCCATCGCGAAGATGATCTTCCCCGTGCGATCGAACGCGTGGCCGATCGCGTAGCCGAAGCGGTTCGAGATCGGCACGGGCGCCTCGGTCTTCCACGCGAGGCGGTTGAGCGCGCCGAAGACGAGGTGCTCCGCCTGCTGCCGGTACGCGTCCATCTCCTCGCGCACCTCCTGCCGGAACGTCGCCTCGTGGCGCACGCCGCCCGGCGACAGCCACGTGATGTGGAACGTGCGGTCGGGCGACGCCGCGAGCCGCTCGCGCAACAGATCCCAGTGCGGCAGCGCCTCGCCGTCGAGCGCGACGATCTCGTCGCCGCGCCGGATGCCGATCGTGTCGGCGGGGCTGCCCGGCTCGACCGAATAGACGAACAGCTCGGCCGAGACGATTCCCGTCTCGTAGTGCCGATGCCCCGCGCCGTCGAAGACGGGCACGGGGATGACGACGGCCGACCCCGGCTGCTGCAGCTCGACGTGCGCGAACGGCAGCGCCGAGTAGCCGCCGCGCAGGAAGTTGAGGCGCAGCGGCGACGCGCCCACGCGATCGATCGCCTTCTCGAACTCCGTCCACGTCGTCACGGGCACGCCGTTGACCGCCGTCACGAAGTCGAACGTCTTGAGGCCGGCCTGCGCCGCGGGCGAGCTCGGATCGAGCACGCCGACCTCGGGCAGGTGAAAGCGCGGCGACACGCCGATCCAGCCGACGCGCTCCTTGAGGCGCAGCGTGCCCGCGCGCTCGATCTCGACGGGCGTCACATCGCGCTCCTCGGCCTCCTGACCGCGGCGGATGCCGAAGCGCATCGTCTTGCCGGCGTTCTCGGCGATGACGCGCTCGAGCTCCTCCCAATAGCGGATGCGCTGGCCGTCGACGGTTTCGACCTGGTCGCCCGGCAGCAGCCCCGCCGCCGCCGCGGGCAGATCGGGCAGCACGGTGCCGATCGTGGGCGGCAGCAGCGTCCGCTGGCCCGCGTAGTGGACGAAGTAGATGAGCAGCGGCAAGAGCAAGTTGAAGACCGGCCCCGCGACGACGATCGTGTAGCGCTGCCACAGCGGCTTCGCCGCGAGCGCGCGCCGACGGTCGATGGGCGGGATCGGCTCCGACGGATCTTCGCCGAGGAGGCGCACATAGCCGCCGAGCGGAATCAGCGACAGCTGGTACTCGGTCTCGCCGCGCTGAAAGCCGAACAGGCGCGGCCCGAAGCCCAACGAGAAGCGGATCACCTTCACGTCGAAGAACTTCGCGAACATGAAGTGCCCCGACTCGTGGACGAGGATCAGCACGCCGAGCAACGCCACGACCGCGGCCGCCCAGAACAGCAGGTTCATGCGCGCAGCTTCCGCGTCATGCTGGCCCCGTCATACCACCTCGCCGGGATCGGACGCGAGGGGCTCGCCGAAGTCGCCCGGGGCTTCGTCTGAAGCTTCGTCTGAAGCTTCGTCTGAAGCCGCCGCATCGCGGGGGCGATGCGGGTCGCGCCGCAGGCGGCCGTCGCGCCACAGCGCGTCCTCGATGGCGGCCAGCAGCGGCACCGTCGTGGGCGCGCTCTGCGCCGAGACGCCGACGACGGTGAGGCCGCCCTCGATGCGCGCCGCGCGCAGTAGACCGTCGCGCTCTTCCTCGGGCACGAGGTCCATCTTGTTGAGGACGACGAGGCGCGGCGTCTCGGCGAGGCTGAGGTCGGTGAGGATCGCCTCGACGGCGGCCGTCTGCTGTTCGCGCGCGGGATCGGCCGCATCGACGACGTGCACGAGGAGATCCGCCTCGTCGAGCTCCTCGAGCGTCGCGCGGAACGCCTGCGCGAGATCGCGCGGCAGATCGCGGATGAAGCCGACCGTGTCGGCGATGATGATCTCGCGCTCGTACGGGAAGCGCAGGCGCCGCGTCGTCGGGTCGAGCGTCGCGAACAGCTTGTCCTCGGCCAGCACGTCGCTGTTCGTCAGCGTGTTGAGCAGCGTGGATTTTCCAGCGTTCGTATAGCCGACGATCGCGACGACGGGCAGGCCGCGGCGCACCCTGGCGCGCCTTCGCCCCGCGCGCTGCTCGCCGAAGCGATCGATCTCCTTCTCGAGGCGGTGAATGCGCTCGCGCGCGCTGCGGCGGTTCTCCTCGAGCTTCGTCTCGCCCGGGCCACGGCCGCCGATGCCGCCCGTGAGGCGGCTCATCATCGTGTTCTTCTCGTGCAGGCGCGGCAGGCGATAGCGCAGCTGCGCGAGCTCGACCTGCAGCTTGCCGTCGCGGCTCTTCGCGCGCTGCGCGAAGATGTCGAGGATCAACATGGTTCGATCGATGACCTTGAGGTCGGTGAAGTCGGCGATGGCGTGCGCCTGCCCCGGCGTGAGATCGGGATCGAAGATCAGCACGTTGGCGTCGACCTGCATGGCGCGGATGAGGATCTCCTCGAGCTTGCCGCGCCCGACGAGGTACTTCGGATCGGCCTCGGGGCGCCGCTGCTCGATGACGCCCATGACGCCGACCCCCGCCGTCGCGCACAGCTCCTTGAGCTCTTCGACGCGCGCCGCCGCCTGATCGTGCTCGTGCGCGGCACGCGCTCCGTTGACCTGGCCCTTCTTCACGCGCCGCACGTCGACGACGACGAGCAGCGCGCGATCGCGCGCGTCGGTGACGACGGCCGCGGGCGCGGCGCGCTCGAACTCCTCTTCGAGGGCCGCGACGAGCGCCGACGGATCGAGCGTGCTGCGGAAGAACGGCTCCGACGGCAGGACGCGCCACGGCTCGCCGCGCTCATCGGGCTTGGGCGGCAGCAGGTGCGCCGCGTGCAGATCGGCGGGCCGCCCGTCGGGCTGCACGCCGATCGCGGCCACGAGATCGAGGCGCAGCAGCGCCAGGTCGACGAGATCGTCGCGCGTGAGCGGCTCGTTGCGCAGGTGCGTGTGCACGAGGCGCAGGCCGCGGAAGCGGCCGCGGCCCGCGCGGATGCGGCCGATCTCGGGCAGGTTCAGGCGCGAGGCGTCGCCCACGAACACGTGCTCGATGTCGCCGCGCCGCCCGACGAGCAGGCCCACCTGCCGCTCGATCTCGCGCGACAGCGCGCACAGATAGGTCGCGAGCTCGCCCGACGCGATCTCGGAGGGGAGGATGCGGCGGCGGTACACGCGCTCGAGCGCGTGCAGCTCGCTCGGCTTGAGGCCCGTCGTGTTGCCCGTGACGGTCTTCAGGTCGCCGACTCCCGCGCGCGCGCGCGCGCCGCCTCGTGGGCGCGGTGGCGCTCAACCTCGTCGGCGACGAGCTTGGCCTTAGCCGCGGCGACGGCGTCACGCACCTGCTGACGCTCTTCCTTCGTCATGGCGGTCCACGACAAGGCCGAGTATCCGGCCGTCCAGAAGAACACGACGTCCCACGCGTAATGCGGGCAGAGGAAGACCGACAGCGGCGTCGTCGTGAGGAAGCCGATGAGGAACATCTTGGCCCACCAGAGCTGCTTGCGTCCGTGATGGCTCATGAACGGCAGGTTGGACAGCTCGGCCCACGCGATGACGAGGACGAGCGGGATGCCGAGCCACAGGCCGCCCGGCAGCCGGCTGAAGATCGCCGAGTTCGCGTAGCCGAGCAGGAGGAACGATGCGACGTTGCGCGGCAGGCCGATCCACGCGAAGTCGACGGAGACGGGCCGCACGGTGTTGCGCGCCTGACGGATCGTGGCGACGAGCACGAGCACGGCGGCGAGGAAGACGCCGAGCGCGTCGGCGACGCCCGGGCTGACGCCGAGCCGGGCCGCCGACTGCGCGTAGAGGCCGTAGACGACGAAGGCCGGCGCGACGGCCTGCGCCACGAAGTCGGCCGCCGTGTCGAACTCCGAGCCGAAGCGGTTCCCTGACTTCGTCGCGCGCGCGACGAGGCCGTCGAGCACGTCGGCCGCGTAGCCCGCGAGGAACGAGTACGAGCCCCACAGCGGGTGACCCTTGATGACGAAGTAGACACCGAACACGCCCGACAGCGCGTTCATCGACGTGAACACGTCCTTGAGCCCGAACATGCGCCGGGCCCCACGCGGAATGTCCGCGCGCTCAAAAACCGGATCGGACATCGTCGTCTTGAGACCTGCGCTACGTCTTCAGATCGGCGTCGTCGGCCACGGACTTCTGCGCGGCGAGCGTCGCGATGGGGCCGGTGTTGCCCGAGCCCGCGGGCGCGCGCTCGTCCATGAGCGCGAGCGCGACGGCCAGCGCGCGCTTCGTCTTCTCGGCCGTCTTCTCGTCGCCGCGGATGCGCTGGTAGGCGCGCACGAGCTGGTCTTCGTACTCGGCGACCTTGGCGTCGAGCGCGCCCAGGCGATCGCGGTTCTGCGCGAGCCGCACGTCGCGATCGCCGAGCTCCGAGCGCGCGGCGTCGAGATCGGCCTCGAGCCCCGAGAGCCGACGGTAAGATTGGTCGAGCTCCTGGGCCCGCGCCGCGAGCTCGCCTTCGGCCCGCGCCGCGCGCGCGAGCGCGGCGTCGTAGTCCGCGCGATGCTTCTCGGCGAGCTCCGTCTTCTCCGTGAGGTGCCGGCGCTCGATCTCGGTGACGCGCGCGTGCTGCTCCTCGTCGCGCGTCTGCAGCTCGGTGCGGCGCCGGCTCTCGGCGCCCTCGAGCTCCGCCACGCGCCGCTCCTCCTGCTCCGAGACGTCACGCTGACGCCGCTCCTCGGCCGCCGCGAGCTCCTGCTCGTGCCTCCGCCCGAGCCCGAGGATGTCGTTGCGGTGGTCGCGCTCCTTCTGCTCCGTGAGCGCCTCGTACGCCTGACGCTCCGACGCGACCTGCGCCGTCTGCTCGTCGCGCAGGCTCGCCATGGCCTTCTCATGCTCGCGCTTGAGCTTGCTCGTCTCCGTCATGAGCCGGTCGCCCGAGGTCGCCTGCTCGTCGAGCAGGCGACGCTGCAGCGTCTCGATCTCGGCCTTGTGGCTCGCGTCGAGGCGCGCGAGCTCGGCCTGGTGCGCTGAGTCCTTCGACGCATCGGCGAGCGCGCGCTCTTCGCCCAGCTTCGTGATCTCGGCGCGCTGGTGCTCCTCGAGCTCGACGACCTGGCTCTCGAGCTCGGCGCGCAGGCGATCGACGTCGACGCGCGCGCGCGCCTCTTCTTGCGCGAGCCGCTTCTTGAGGCTGTCGACCTCCTCGTGAGACTTGCGCAGATCCTCGTGCGCGTTGTCGAGGCGCGCCTTGAGGCCCTTCTCGCGCTCGACGGACTTTTCGCGATCGAGCGCCAGCTCGGCGACCTTCTCGTTCGCCGCGACGAGGCTGCGCTCGAAGCCGAGCGTCTTCTCCTCGAGATCGCGGCGCCCGCGGTCGAGCTCGCGCACCTTGTCGCGGTAGTCGAGGATCTCGCGCTCCTTCGCGTCCATGCCGTCGCGAAGGTCGAGGATGTCCTTTTCCTTCTTGTTGATGATCTCGCGCAGGCCGAGGAACTCGCGCTCCTTCGAGAACGTCGCCGAGTGCGTGAACCGCTCGCGCGCCTCCTCGAGCTCGCGGCGCAGCGTCTGACGTTCGCCCTCGAGCGACTGGATGCGCGCCTCGAGCTCGGCGTTGCGCGCCTCGAGCTCGCGCGCGCGCCCGTCCTCACGCTGCATGGGGATGCCGAGGCCTTCGCCGAACCCCGCCCCAAAGGATTGGGCGGGAACGATCGCCGTGACGTCGACACCGACGTCCTCGGGCGACGGCGGCACGCCCAACAGATCGATGTCCTCGACGCCCATCGAATCGACCGTCGCGTACGCGTCCGATCCGACGCGCTCGGGCCCGAGCGTCTCGCCCGTGCGGTACTGATCGGGATCGCTCACCATCGTCGAGTCCTGATCGCGCAGCGCGTCCGCCGGCAGCGCCTGATCCTTGCCGACGGCCGTCGTCGCCGCCGTCTCCCAGCTCAGCGCCGCCGGCAGGTCGTCGTCCGACCACAGGTTGCGCAGGTCGACCATGTCGCCGCTCGCCGTCGGCCCCTCGGGCGCGCCCGCCTCGAGCTCCGCGAACGCCGCCTGCGTCTCGGGATCGAACTTCTCACCCTCGAACGGCGACGCCGGCTCAGCCTCGGCAGGCATCACGCGCTGCTCGCGCGTGTCCTCGATGGGAACCGCCGACGGCCCCGACGCGCCCGTGTGCACGCCCGCGAGCGCCTGGTCGTCCGAAGACTCGTCGTCGTCGCTCCCGATGATCGCGATGTCCTCGTCGTCGGCGATGACGATGTCGGCGTCGTCGACGAGCTCCTGGACGTCCATCTCCTCGGTCTTCTGTTTGCTGCCGAGGCCGATGAGCTTGTCGATCTTCTCGACGAGATCGTTCATGTCGAGCGGCTTCGTGAGGTACTCGTCGGCGCGCGACTTCAGCTTCCGATGCTGCTCGAACGTCGCCAAGGTCTCCTCGGCCGAGATGAGCACGAGCGGCACCTCGCGCAGGCTCGGGCTGCGCTTGAGCTTGTTGCAGATCGCGTAGCCGACCTTGCGCGGCTCGACCGACAGGATGATGAGCGCGGGCTTCGTCGACTTACCCCACTCGATGGCCTCATCCCCGTTCGGGATGCTCTCGATGGTGAACCCGTAGGGCCCAAGCTCGCTGCGAATCTGATCTACGGTCGCGCTGTCGGGTTCGATGCACAGCAGGATGCGCTCGGCCATCGGGGATCCCCTCCTCAGGGCCGGTCATGCTACCACGGCTGGCCACCGCGCCGGCGCGCGTTATGGCTGCATCCCGAGCGAGCGCGGCTCCGCCGCGAGAGCGAGCGCCGGGGGCGCGGGACCCTCTCAGGCGAGTTCCCACATCCCGAGCGAGCGCGGCTCCGCCGCGAGAGCGAGCGTCGGGGGCGCGGGACCCTCTCAGGGTCCCGATCTAGTGAAGCTGGCGGTCACGAGGCGCGTGAGCGCGTCTTCGTCGAGATCGGAGGTCACGACGTAGCCGAGGCCGCGGTCGTGGTAGGCCGCCGTCGACACGCCCGGGCCCGTGCCGAGGTAGATCTCGCGGCCGTTGACGAGGCGACGATCGGGCGCGTCGATCGTCTCGTCGCTCGGATCGAACACGAGGTAGGCGATGCGGTGGCCGTTCAGGCCGCGCGTCACGATGTAGGCCGCGGGCCGCGCGCGCACGTTGACGAGGCGCCCGCCCTGGCAACCGCCCGCGGGCGCCGGCGGCGGCACGGGGAAGTCGACGCGGCCGCGAAACCACGACGCGATCGACTTGCAGTCGGAGCCCGTGATGTCCATGGGCAGCTCGGCCTGGTAGGAGCGCTGCGCCTGCGTCAACACCATCGACTGCGAGTGGCGCACGGTGCCCGTGATCGCGACGAGCAGCACGGCCGCGACGGCCGCCGGCACGAGCCGCGGGTGCGTCGCCCACAGCCAGCGCCGCGGCGCGATCTCGCGCGCGCCCAGCACGGCGCGCAGCCGCACGCGCAGATCCTGCGGCACGGGCGGCCGCGGCAGGTGGGCGCGCACGGCCGCCTTGAAGCGCGCCTGCAGCCGCGAGCGCGACGCGCACGCCGCGCACATCGCGAGGTGCCGCTCGATCTGTCCGCGGTCGCCCTCGGTGATCTCGCCGTCGCTGTACGCCGGCAGGACGGTCTCGGCCTCCGCGCAGTTCATGCGCCGCCGCTCTCTTTCTTGCGGCGATAAGCGGCCATGTCGACGGGCGCGTTCGCCGAATCGCCCGGCGCGACGTCGGCGTGCGAGCCCGCCTTGATGATCCCTTGCTCGACGGCGTACCCGTACAGCGCCTGCTGCAGCATCTTGCGGCCGCGATACAGGCGGCTCATGACGGTGCCCGCGGGGCACTCCATGATCTCCGCGATCTCCTTGTACGAGAAGTCCTCGAGGTCGGCGAGGATCACGGCCATGCGAAAATCCGTCGGCAGCGCCTCGAGCGCCTTCTCGACGTCACCCGACACCATGTGTCCGAGCAGCGCCGTCTCGACGTCGCGCTCGGAGTCGGCGCCCGCGAGGAACTGCTCGAAGTTCGCCGGAGACGCCTCGGCCTCGTGCAAGATCTCGTGCTCGCGTTCGCGCTCGCGGTACCGGTTGCAGAAGACGTTCGTGAGGATGCGGAAGAGCCACGCCTTGCAGTTCGTGCCCGCCTCGAAGGTGTCGAAGAAGCGGTAGGCGCGCACGAGCGCGTCCTGAACCAGGTCCTCGGCGTCCTTCTCATGGCGGGTCATCCGCAGCGCGGCGGCGTAGAGCGCCGGCAGGTGTGGCAGCGCTTCCTTCTCGAAGTCCGACGGAGCCGGGCGTTTCTTGAACAGGGCCATGAGTGAGGTCCGTTTAGAAAACCGCGTACCCCGTCATTCTATTCCAAGATTCCGTTGCGCACCGCATCGTGCGCCTGGCTCGGGTCAGGCGGCTTGGACGCCGTGGCACTTCTTGTACTTCTTGCCGCTGCCGCAGGGGCACGGGTCGTTGCGGCCGACCTTGGGCTCGTTGCGACGCGACGGGCGCGCGCCCTCGGCGGCGGCCTCGTCCGACCCCTTGCCCTTCGTGCCGGTCTCGGTGCCGCCGCCCGACTCGATGGTCTTGCGCGGCGCTTGCTGGCGCACGGGCGCCGGCTCGTCGCGCTTGAGCTGCATGTGGAACAGCTTCTCGCAGACGTTGCGGCCCACGATGCCCACCATTTGGCCGAAGATGTCGAAGCCTTCCTTTTTGTACTCCTGCTTCGGATCCATCTGGCCGTAGCCGCGCAGGCCGACGCCCTCGCGCAGCGCCTCCATGGCCTTGAGGTGCTCGATCCAGCGCCCGTCGATCTCCTCGAGGTAGAAATAGCGCGCGATCGACAGCACGACGGGCAGCGAGAACTCGGTCTCTCGCGCCTCGATGATCTTCTCGAGCTCGGCCCACATCGAGGCCGTGAGCAGCTCGCGGTCGAGCGAGGTCTTGACGTCGATTGTCGGCACGAAGCCGAAGACCTCTTTGACGGCGGAGCGCAGCACGTCGATGTCCCACTCCTCGGCGTGCACGTTCGCGGGCGCGTGCTCGTCGAGGATCGTGTCGAGGATTTCGGCGCTGAGATCGAGCAGGCGCGCGTGCTGCTGCAGCATCGACGACGCGATCTCTTCGGCGAGGCGATCGAGCGTGCCCGTACGATCTTCGACGACGCCCTTCGTGTCGGGGTACGCGCCGAACTGGCGGTAGATCGCCGAGCGCAGCGCCGCGGGATCGAGCGGCACCGTCGTCGCCACGGGCGGCGCGCCCGGCTCCGCGGCGGGCGTCTGCACCGTCGTGAGCGCGTCGCACATGCGGCCCAGCACGGGGCGCACGCTCGCGACGAGCGACGCCTGCGTGTGCTTGCCCGACTCGGTGGGAGGCGGCGCGTCGACCGTCGTCTTGCCTCGCTGCTTCTCCTCCTCGGTGGGCTCGCCCGCGTAGCGGCCCTCGAGGATCTGTCGGCGCAGGCCGTAGATGGCCTTGCGCTGCTGGTTCATGACGTCGTCGTACTCGAGCAGGTTCTTGCGGATGTCGAAGTTGTGGCCTTCGACCTTCTTCTGCGCGTTCTCGATGGCGCGGTTGATGAGGCCGTGCTCGATGGGCACGTCCTCCTCCATGCCGAGGCGCTCCATGAGGCCCGTGATGCGCTCGGCGCCGAAGATGCGCATGAGGTCGTCCTCGAGCGACAGGAAGAAGCGGCTCGAGCCCGGGTCACCCTGGCGGCCCGCGCGGCCGCGCAGCTGGTTGTCGATGCGGCGCGACTCATGGCGCTCGGTGCCGAGGATGTGCAGGCCGCCCGCGTCGAGAACCTCCTGCTTCTCGGGATCGCACTGGGCCTTGAACCGCGCGAGCGCGGCCTCGAAGGCGGCCTGCTTTTCGGGTGCCAGCTCGTGGCCCGGTTTGCCGGCGTTCTCGGGATCGACCTCGGCGCGCGCCATGAATTCGGCGTTGCCGCCGAGGATGATGTCAGTGCCACGACCCGCCATGTTCGTCGAGATCGTGACGGCGCCCTTGCGGCCCGCCTGCGCGACGATGAAGGCCTCGCGCTCGTGCTGCTTGGCGTTGAGCACGCTGTGCGGGATGTCCTTCTTGCGCAGCAGCGACGCGACGACCTCGGACTTCTCGACGCTCACCGTGCCGACGAGCACGGGCTGGCCGCGCTTGTGGTAGTCCTCGATCTCGTCGACGACAGCGCGGAACTTGCCGCGCTCGTTCTTGTAGACGACGTCGTCCGAGTCCTTGCGTTGGATGAGCCGGTTGGTCGGCACGACGCTGACGTCGAGCTTGTAGATCTGGTGGAACTCCGACGCCTCGGTGTCGGCGGTGCCCGTCATGCCGCCGAGCTTCTTGTAGAGGCGGAAGTAGTTCTGGTAGCTGATCGTCGCGACGGTCTGATTCTCCTCCTGAACCTCGACGCCCTCCTTGGCCTCGACGGCCTGGTGCAGGCCGTCCGACCAGCGACGCCCGGGCATCTTTCGGCCCGTGAACTCGTCGACGATGAGGATCTTGCCCTCTTCGATGAGGTAGTTGACGTCGCGCTTGTAGAGCGTGTGCGCCTTCAAGGCCTGCGTGATGTGGTGCAGGTACGCGATGTTCTCGGGGTTGTAGAGGTTGCCGACGTCGAGGCGCTGCTCGATGCGCTCGATGCCGTTGTCAGTGAGGATCGCCGAGTGCGCCTTCTCGTCGACCGTGTAGTCGATGTCCTTGCGGAGGCCCGGAATGATCGAGTTGACCTTCTGGTACAGGTCGGCCGAGTCCTCGGCAGAGCCCGAAATAATGAGCGGCGTGCGCGCCTCGTCGATGAGGATCGAGTCGACCTCGTCGACGATGGCGTAGTTGAGATCGCGCTGCACGTACTGCTCGATCGAGCCCTTCATGTTGTCGCGCAGGTAGTCGAAGCCGAACTCGCTGTTCGTGCCGTACGCGATGTCGGAGCGGTAGCTGGCCTGGCGCTCGCGATCGCTGAGGCCGTGCACGACGATGCCCACGGACATGCCGAGGAACTTGTAGATGCGGCCCATCCACTCGGAGTCGCGGCGCGCGAGGTAGTCGTTGACGGTGATGACGTGGACGCCTTTGCCAGCGAGCGCGTTCAAGTAGACGGGCAGCGTCGCGACGAGCGTCTTGCCCTCGCCCGTGCGCATCTCGGCGATGCCGCCGCGGTGCAGGACCATGCCACCCATGAGCTGCACGTCGAAGTGGCGCATGCCGAGCACGCGCCGCCCGGCCTCGCGGCACACGGCGAAGGCCTCGGGCAGCAGATCGTCGAGCGTCGCGCCTTTGTCGAGGCGGCGCCGAAACTCCAGCGTCATCGCCTGTAGCTCGGAGTCGGACTTGGCCTTGAGGCCCTCTTCGAGGCCCCCGATGCGGTCGACGACGGGCCGCATGCCCTTCATGACACGGGCGTTCTTGGTCCCGAAGATCTTCTTGGCGAGCTCGAACATGTGCGCGTTTTTCCTAGGCCGCCAGGCGGGGGCCGGTTGGGGCGACGTACCTTATTTCGCGTCAGGCCCCTGTGCAAGCACGGCCGCGTCCCCGTCAATCGAACGCCCCACGACCGACACCCGATCGTCGATGTAAGCGCACGTGGCTCCGCCACGCGGAGCGACGGGCCTCCACCCGAAGGCTCAACCTGGAACGCGAGCGCAGCGTGGCTTCGCCACGCGCAGCGAGGGGGACCGGGGGGCGCGAGCGGCAGCGAGCCGCCCCCCGTCAGATCAAACCGGCGGTCGGAGGCGCCACTCGGGCGTCAACAGCTGGCCGACGGCGACGCCCGCGTAGACGATCGCGAGGACGAGCGCGTAGAGCAGCACGATCGGGAGCAGGTCGAAGTACGCCATGACGAGCCACGCGAACACGAAGAAGTCGCGCTTGCCGATCACGAGGAGGCCTTTGAGCGATCCGCTGCCGGCGCCGCTCATCGATTTGAGGCTCTGCCCGTAGGCGAACCACCAGCGGATCTTCAGCACCTCGCCGCCCTCGCCCTGCCGGATGAGCTCGCGGTACGCGACGATGTTGTAGAAGAGCAGCATCCCGGCCGCGGCGAGCGCGACCTTCATGTCGCCGAAGCTGCCGCCGTTGAGGGCGGCCAACATGTCCCCCGCCTTGAGCGTCCTGAAGTCGCCCACGACGGGCGCGCCACGCCGCCACAGCGCGACGCCGATCGCGAGCACGAGCGCCAAGTTGAGCACGTCGTCGACGATCGTGTCGAGCCACTCGCCTATCGAGGTCTGCTGGAAGCGGACACGCGCGAGCTCGCCGTCGCAGCCGTCGAGGATCGACTGGGCCTGCGCGAGCAAGAAGCCGAGGACGATGTGATCGTAGGTGCCCGTCGAGATGAGGAACGCGCCGTAAAGGCCCAGCACGCCCGCGAGCAGCGTCACCATGTTGGGCGTGATGGGCAGGTGGACGAGCAGGTAGCGCGTGAGGCGGAACGAGATCTTCTTGTTGATGAAGCGCGCGACGAGGCCGAGGTCGCCGCGCATGAGGTCGTCGAACACGGCGTCTTCCGCCGTTCGCCGCGTCGCGCGGTCGACGACGCGCGTCCCGCGATCGAGGCGGTTGCCCTGCACGCGCACGACGTCGGCGCCGACGACGATGGGATCCTCGTGCTGCGATCTGAGCTCGGCGACGAGCGCGCCCGGATTCTGCGTCTCGCGCACCTCGACGTGCGCGGGCAGGCGGCGCGGCAGGCGGATGCTGCCGTCGCTCACGATCGTGACGCGCACGTCGCGCAGGCGCGCCATCTGGCGCATGGTTCGGTCGATGACGCGGAGGCCTCCGACGCGCATGTTGGCGCCGAGGGCTTCTTCGCGCGTGGCGAGAAGGATTACGGGCACGAGAACCTCAGGCGCCAATCGTGCCACGATTCCTGGCAGCACGGCAGCCGTCGCACGGCTGATTGGGCTGACTCGTTCGATCATGACTACTAAGCCCTCCTAAAATCACCCTCACCAAAAGGGTATGCCCCTTATCCACCACGTATCGGGGCAGGAGCATGACAGCGGGAGGCATCGGGCTCAAGAAGGAATGACTCCCGGCAGGACCTTCTCGACGAGGCGTGGCAGACGTCCGTGTGTCAGACGGACCACACGCGGCGCGTCCCAGCGCTCGTTGTCGATGACGAGATCCGCGCGACGCATAGGGTCGAAGGCGGCGCGGTACGCGCGTTGCGCGGGGAAATAGCGATGGTTCATGCGGTGTTCGACCACGTCGCGCGTGCGGCCGCGCGCCATGTCTCGCGCGAGGATGCGACGTCGTGCTTCGTCCTCCGTGACCTCGAGGACGATCACGGACGAGGCCGCCGCCGTCGGCGCGCGCAGCACGAAGACGCCCTCGAGGAAGGCGAGCCGCGCGTCGCCGAACGTGAGCTGCTGCGTTCCGAGGAGGGTCTCGGTCTTCACGTCGAAGCGCGGGATCGTCGCGCCCGGCGCGCCGTCGAGGAATGCCAGCAGGCAGCGATCGAGGAGCGCGAAGTCGTAGTAGCGATCGTAGTAGACCGACGCCTCGTCCGAGACGTCAAATGCCCCGGCGACGATGGCCCCGAGGGGTCGACGAAAATCGTCGACGTGGAAGACGAACGACGACGCGCCCGCCGCGGAGCAGGCCGCGGCGAGCGCGCTCGTGAAGCGCGACTTGCCGCTGCCGTCGATGCCGTCGATGCAGACGAGCTCGCGCGCAATGAGCTCGGGCTCCGTCACGGCACGGGCAGGCAGGGCGCCATCACGCGCAGCACGAGCGCGTGGCAGTGACCGTTGCTCGCGGCGCTGCCGCGCGGGCGAAACAGATCGGGCTGGTTGTAGCGGAAGGGAGCGCCGTCGCCGTTCGTCACCCTGCAGCCGGCCTCGCGCATGATGACCTCGGGCGCGCACGTGTCCCACTCCTGCTCGCTGGGCGACAGGTTGAGGACGGCGTCGAGATCGCCGCGCGCGAGCGCGATGTGCTTCACCGAAGCGCCCAGGCGCACGGCGCGATCGACCATGCCGGCCGCGGCCAGGCACTTGCCGAGGCCCTCGTCGAGGTTGAGGCGCGAGACGCCGATGCGGATCTTGTTGGCCGCGCTCAACGTCGAGGCGGCGAGCTTGCTCGTCTGGCCGTCGCGCTCCTCGAACGCGCCGCCGCCGCGCACGGCGAAGGCCAGCGAGCCCACCGTCGGCTGGTAGACGACGCCCATGACGGCCTCGCCGTCGACGGCGAAGCCGATGTGGACACAGAAGTCGCCCGTGCGCGCCACGAAATCGCGCGTGCCGTCGAGCGGGTCGATGATCCACACGCGTCGCTTCTGCAGGCGCGCCTGATCGTCGGGCGTCTCCTCGGTGAGGATCGCGTCGTCGGGGAACGCGGCGGCGAGCGCCTTGATGATGGCGGCGTTCGCGTCGAGATCGGCGGCCGTCACGGGCGACTTGTCGGCCTTCGTGTTGACGTCGATGTCGGGGCGCGCGTAGTGGCGCATGATGATGGCGCCGGCCTCGCGCGCGGTGGCCTTCGCCACCTCGAGCTCGCGTTCGTACGTCTCCACGGGCACGGAGACTATCAGCTGAGGCGGGTCAGGCGCCACGCTGGGCAGCGGCGATGACGTCTTTGTAGAGCGGAACGACGGCGCGCACCGAGTAAGCGGCCTCGACGCGGGCGCGCGCGCGCGCGCCGACGGCGCGTCGCAGCGCAGGATCCTCGACGAGCGCGACGATCGCGCGCTCCCAGGCGTCGGCGTCGTCGGGCAGGAAGCCGTCGACGCCCTCCGTGACGACGTCGCGGTTCGCGCCCACGGGCGACGCGACGCCCGGGCGCCCCATCGCCATGTACTGGATGAGCTTGTAAGCGCATTTTCCGCGCTCGAGCGGCCCGTCGGGCAGCGGCATGACGCCGATGTCGATGCGCGCGAGATCCTCGATCTCCGTCTCGGGGCGCCAGCGCACGAACTCGGGGCGCAGCGGCGCGAGCTCGGGCGGCGGCGGCGCGTTCGAGATCGCGAGGAAGCGCGCGCCCGTGCGCTCGAGCGCGCGCGCGAGCCCCGGCAGCGCGTGCAGGAGATGCGGGTAGTTGACGTCGAGGCCCGTCCAACCGACGACGACGTCCTTGCCCGCGGTGTCGCGCGTCGGCTGGAGCTGATAGCGCTCGGTGTCGACCGTCGTCGCGATGACGGTGGTCTTGTGGGGCGCGCCCGCCGCGGCCGCGAGGTACGGGTTGCCCGCGATCACCTGATCGACGAGCGCGACGAGCGCGGGGAATTTTCGGCGGTTCGTGAAGCGCTCGAAGATCGCGTCGTCGAAGTCGAAGATCGTGCGCCGACCGCGGGCCGCGAGGCGCTCGAACAGCGTCGTGGGCAGCTCGGTCATGGGGCGCTGGAAGAAGACGACGTCGTCGTCGCGCAGATCGCTGAGCTGCCGCACGCGCGCGAGCGCGCCGAACGGCACGTAGAGCGGCCGCGGCAGGTTGAGCGGCCAAGGCAGGCGCGTGTCGCCGTAGACGCTCGGACGCGGCACGCGCACGTCGCAGGTGATGCCCTCGGCCTCGAGGGCGCGCGCGATGACGAACCCGCGCGCGCGCGCCGCGGGGACGCGCTCGCCCTGCACGAAGAAGACGACCCTCACGCGGCGCGGCCCCGACTGAAGGCGCGACGCACGAGCCCGACGACGAAGCGGCGCTCCTCCTCGCCCGGGCGCAGCGCGAGCAGGACCGCGGGGTAGATCGCGAGGCCCGCGACGACGACGAGCGCGACGCGCAGCTTGGGCGCGACGGGGATCGCGCGCACGGCGAGCTCGCCCAGGAACGCGCAGCCCGCGGCGATGAAGGGCTTCGCGAGCGCGCGGTCGAACGGATGTACGCGCTCGAGCCGCCACACCTGCACGACGACGAGCCCCCTGACGCACCCCACCGAGATCAACGACGCCAAGGCCGCGCCCGTGACGCCGTAGCGCGGGATGAGCAGGAACGACAGCACGAGGTTCACGACGGCCGCCGACAGGTTGTCCCAGAAGAACAGCCCCGAGCGCCCCGACATGACGATGACGTAGCCCGTGAGGCCGAGGACGCCGTTGATGAGGTGCCCGCACACGAGCAGCCCCATGGCCGTGACGCCCGACGCGTAGGCCGGCCCGTAGAGCCACAGCAGCGGCCCGCGCAGCGCGAGCAGCGTGAGCGCGATGGGCGCCGACGCCGACGCCACCCAGCGGGTCATGAGGGCGAGGTTGTAGCGCAGCCGCTCGCGATCGCCGCGCGCGAGCGCCTCCGACATCATGGGCGCCGCGACGCTGTCGAACGCGTAGCGCATGGCGGCGACCGAGCGCCCCAGCTCCTCGGACGCCGCGTAGACGGCGACGGAGGCGGCGCCCGCATAGGCGCTCAAGATGAAGACGCTCGCGCGCTGCAGGATGCCGTTCATGAACTCGGACGCGCCGAGCGGGAGCGCGAAGCGGATGAGGCCGCGGTGACCGGGCGCGCGCAGCGCCTCGCGCAGGCGGCCGCGGCCGAGCACGGCCGAGGCGCCGATCCACGACAGCGTCATGAGCACGAGCGTCGAGGTGCCGTGCGCCGCGGCGGCGCCGAGGACGTCGCGGCGGAAGAACCACACGACG
>DATAZS010000338.1:0-2464 GCA_036271915.1 Polyangia bacterium | reverse complement strand
AGTAGAGGCGCCCGTCCTTGGCGCTGGAGCTGCTCGTGCTCACCATGAAGCGGCTCGTGTTGCCGTCGTAGGCGACGCCCGAGACGCTCTCGGTGGGACCGAAGTTGTAGGCGCGGATGAGCGCTGGGCCCGTCGTCCCATTCTTCCGATCGATGAACTGCAGCTTGCCCGTCGTCGTCCCCACGACCAACACGCCCGAGAGGTACAGAACGGCGGCGCGCACGCTATCGGAGGAAGCACCGATCGAATACGGGTAGCCCGTCAGCGCCGCCCCGCTCGCGTCGAGGGCGAAGATCGTGCCAGCCTCGGTGCCGTACATGACGGTGCTCGTGGCGGAGTCGTAGTAGGACGATCCGCGGATCGCCGCTCCCGCGGGATCGTGAAAGCTCCAAAGCTTGCTCGTGCCGCTGAAGCTCAGCGTGCTCATGGACCACATCGTCCCGCCGTCGTCTCCTGCGAACACGCTCGTGCCGCCGATGTTCATGCGTCCGTAGACCGTCGCCGCGCCGGGCGAGGTATTGGTCTCCGTCGCCACTTGGCTTGCGATGTCCACCTCGATCAGGTTCCCCACGGCGCCCACGAACAAAGATGTCTTGCCGCCGTTCACCCACGCGGCGGGCACGGCGCTCGTGAGCGTCGGCGTGATGATCACGGGCGAGCCCATGGGTTGGCTGTCGCCACTCTTGCTCAGCGTGTAGATGGACTGATGCGCGGCGGCGACGCCCGTCCAGTAGAGGTTCGTGGTGTCGGCCACCAACGGTGTCGCGATCGTGCAACCACAGCCATAGGGATTGGCCCCCGCCCAGCTACCGGTGTTGTCGAGCGCCAGGCCCGAGCCGCTGTCGATCAACCGATAGATGTGTCCGGCGGTCGTGGCCACGTACACGTAGTGAGTCGTGCCGGCGGTGTCGGGGCGGGGCGCTCCGATGAAGTCCTCGCCGCTCGGCCCATCCCACGAGTATTGGGCCGTTCCGCTGCCGTCGCGCACGTAGAGGCGATCGGCCGTGCCGGAGACGTCGTGGAACTCCGCGTAGGTCGCATAGTACGAGAACGTGTTCCAGTCGAAGGCCGCCACGGGAAAGCCCTCGATCGTGCCCGAGGTGTCATCGGCGACGGTGCGAACGAACTGGACAACGGCGCCGTTGGACGCCGGCGTGTTGCCGACGCCGTTGTTGTCCGAGTCGTCATCGCTCTTGGAGGCCTGGCAGCTCGCGAAGCTCGAGTAGCACGTCGCGTTGCCGAGCACCATGCGCGTGTCCGCGCCGTCGCCCGTTCCGTTCCCTTGCAGCTTGACCGTGTAGGTCGTCGTGGCCGTGGCGCCCGCGTCGAACGTGCAACCGTGGGAGCTGAGGTAGAGCGCCTTCGAATAGATCTGCAGCAGATAGCTTCCCGTGCCGGCGCTGAAGGCGATGTTGTCGAAGGCCGTGAACGTCGTGACCGCCGAGGTGTTGGCGTCGATCCACATGCCGTTGCTGTCGGTGTTCTTGACCTGCAGGCCCGTCACGTTCAGCGTCGGCGTCGCGGTCGCCGTCGAGCCGACCTTGAACGCGTAGCTTCCGGACACGCTCTGGATGGAAGCGCTCGTGCTCGAGGCGGCCAAAGTGCCGTCCATCGCGAAGGTCATTCCGCTGCCGATGGCCACCTTGCCGCCGCTCGTCGCGAGCGTCAGCGTGCCACCGCCCTGGACGCCGAGGCCGCCCGCGAAGGTCTGCGTCGTCGAACCCACCGTGAACGATCCTCCGCTGCCGATCGAGGCGGCGCTGCCCGTGCCAGAGCAGGTGAGGCTCGCCGCATTCGTCGTGAACGAGCCGTTGGTGAGACTGAAGGCGCCGCTGACGGACACGGCGCTGTTACCGCCCACGAACGCGCCGCCGGTTTGGGTGTAGCCGCCGTTCACTGTGACGGTCGCGCCCGAAGCCTGCGTGACGGTAGTCGCGTTCGACAGGACGAAACCCGCGACGGTGATCGACGCGGCGACGCTGCTGGCCCCCGGCGTGCCATAGACCGTCATCTCGGTGATCGACCAGTCGCTCCCGGCCGCGCCGGTGATCAGGATCTTGACGTAACGCGCGGTCTGCGCCGAAAACGAGATGTCCGTCACGTCGACCGCCGAGGTTCCCGTGTAGATGGGATTGCCGTCGTGGAGGCCGTCGTCTGTGTTGTAGGCGTAGACCGCGAACGACTGCGGGTACTCGCCATTTCGCGTGCCGTCGTCGAGGCGGATCTGGGTGAATGTCTGGGCCGACTGCATGTCGATCTTGAACCACTGCGGCGCGACCTGCCCGGTGCTCGTCGTCCAGCGCGTCGCGGACATGCCGTCGATGGCGCTGCTCGCCGTCGCCGTGCTGAGCGACGCGCTCGCCACCCAGGTCGTGCGAGAGAGCGTCGTCGCGCCGTTCAGCACGTTGAGCTCGTGCAGCGACCACCACTGGGCCGTGAAGGCGGCGGTCTGAACGATCTTGAT
>DATAZS010000337.1:0-2935 GCA_036271915.1 Polyangia bacterium | reverse complement strand
CGAAGCGCTGCGCGTCGTCACGACGGTCGGGCCCGACGACGTCACGCCGGGGCGCCCGAACGACGCGTCGGCGCGCGCGCAGCTCGCCTATCTCGAGGCCGCGACCGAGGCCGTGCTGCGCGGCGAGTGCGCGGCGCTCGTCACGGCGCCCATCTCGAAGGAGTGGATCGCGCGCGCGGGGTTCGCCTTCCCCGGCCACACCGAGTACCTCGCCGCGCGCGCGGGCGTCGCCGAGTTCGCGATGATGCTCGCCGGTCCGCAGCTGCGCGTCGTCGTCGCGACGACCCACATCGCGCTGCGCGATGTGCCGACGTCGCTCACGCCCGCGGGGATCGCGTCGACGATCGTGCTCACGGCCGAAGCGCTCGCGCGCCGGTTTCGCATCGCGCGGCCGCGCGTCGCCGTCGCGGGCCTCAACCCGCACGCGAGCGAAGCGGGCCGCTTCGGCGACGAGGAGACGCGAATCGTCGAGCCCGCGATCGTGATCGCGCGCGCCCGGCTCTCAGCGGCCGGCGTCGACGCGGACGTCACGGGACCGCACGTGCCCGACGTCGTCTTCCGCCAGGCGGCCGGTGGCGCGTTCGACGCCGTCGTCGCGCTGTACCACGACCAGGGCCTCATCCCCGTGAAGCTGCTCCACTTCGACGACGCCGTGAACGTCACGCTGGGCCTCCCCTTCGCGCGGACGTCCCCCGATCACGGCACGGCGTTCGACATCGCGGGCACGGGTGTCGCCCGACCCGACAGCTTCCTCGCCGCGCTCGATCTCGCGGCGCGACTCGCCTCGTAGAGCTCTACGGGCAGCTCGGGATCGACGTGATCCAGTCTTTGATCAGCTGCACGCCCATCGTGTCGACGACGTGCGTCCCGATTTGAGGCATGCGGCCCGAGGTGTCGTCGTCCGACGGCGGCTCGGTCATGCGCACCCACATCACCGAGTTGGTCGGATCCCCGGGCACGAAGATCTTCGTCGCCGTGCTGCCGGGGACGAGCCCCTTGTTCGTCATGACGTTGCAGATGTTCGCGTCGTGGAGCGCCGTCGTGTAGCGCAGATCGAAGTTCGGGAACGGGCTCATGATGGTGCCGCCCGTGCTGGTCATCTGGTTCGGTTGGTGGCAGTGCGCGCAGTTGGCCTGCAGGTACGAGCGGGCCTTCTGATCCAAGGTCGCCGAGGCCGGCGGGCTGCCGAGCTGACCGGGATACGGCGTGACGAGCACCTGCGACGCCGTCGGCGCGACGGGAGCGGCGTCGAAGAGGCTCAGCGCCTGGAACTTGTCGAACTGGTTCGTCGTGTCGCCCGTCGCGACGCGATACATCTGTTCGTTCGACGGTCCGAGCGTGTTCCCCGCGACCTGGTTGTGGCACTTCATGCAGTCGTCGCGGCTCGGGTAGTACCAGTGAACCGTCTGCTTGCCCGTGTCGAACATGACGTCTGCGCCCTGAATCGGGACGACGGTCGCGTCCGTCTGGCTGGTGTTCCACTGGTAGCCGTAGCCAATCCACGTGTCGGCGTCGATGCTCATGAAGAGGCGCGTCTCGACGAGCTTCCCGTCGAAAATGAAGCTCTTGATCATCACGGTGCCGACGGGGAAGGTCCACTGACCCGTCGTCGCGTCGACGTGAATCTTCTGCCCTGTCGGCAGGATGAAGGCCCGGGCCTTGTCCGCGCCGTCGGACCACAGCGGGCTGTTGACCTCGTAGGGAACGGCGCGCGCGTTGAACTTCGTCGGGTTGATCGGATCCATGCAGCCCGTGAGGCTCAGGCTCGCGATGGGGCTGAAGGTGTCGTCGGGAACCGTGCAGTTGCCGACCTTGGGCGCGTCGGTGCCGGCGTCGGTCGCTTGGCCACCGTCGGGCGTGCCGTCGCCCGCCGCGCCGTTCGACCCACCACCGCTGCCGGCCACGCTGCCAGCGGAGCCGCCGCCCATGGCGCCCGCTGTCGACCCGCTCGCGCCGGCCGAGCTGCTCGTCGCTCCGGCGCTGCCGCTCCCCGCGGTGCCTTGCGCGGTCTGATCGATCTTTCCGGAAGTACAGGCACCGGCGAGGCCACAGATCGCCAATACCAACGTTCGTGAGAGGCCAGGCTTAGTCGAGTGAAGCGTCATCGTGTCCTCCGCGCAGCTTAGCGAGCGGCATCGTAGTCCCTCGTGCATCGTTCGGACAGCGAACGCATCATGAACGCGCCACCCTTCGAGGATGCTGGCCGTGCAATGACTGCCGTCGGACCGGCACTGGCCTGCGCCGACGAGTCACTCCGACCCAATCCCCTCCCAGACGACGCCATCGGAATTTCGTGACTACCCTATTGCCATTGCCACCTGCTCCGATCGCGATAACCTCGTTGTTCTCTAACGGCTTGGCTGCAGCGCGTTGTCGCGCTCCCGAGAAAGAGGCATCCGAATGACCCGACGCGCCCTCGTAGTTGTCTGTGCCCTATCGCTGTCTTGCTCAGGATCGAGCGGCAAGCCCTCTGGAACCGCCGGAAGCAGCGGAGGCACCGCGGGCGCCGGCGGAACAGCGGGCACTAGCGGCTCCGCCGGAACCGCGCCGGGGAGCGCGGGCGCGAACGGCCAAGCGGGCGCGACCGGTGGCGGCACCGCGGGCGCGGGCACGGCGGGCGCCGGTGTCGCGGGCAACCAGGGCACGGCGGGCGCCGGTGCCGCGGGCAACCAGGGCACGGCCGGGACGGTGGTCGTCAACGGTGCGTGCGGCCACCTGTTGCCCGCGCAGGCGAACGAATCGGTGCTCCAGCGCGGTAAGAACTCGCAGCGCACGGCTCACTTCATCGAGCCGTCGCTCACGACGGCCGCCGTCGGCAACGCGAAGTTCGGCGCCGACACGACCTTCAACACCGCCGCGAAGTTCACGGGCAACCTCGAGGGCGTCCCCCTCTTCGTCGCGGGCGCCACTCCCGGCAAGGGCATGTACATCGTCG
>DATAZS010000336.1:0-7917 GCA_036271915.1 Polyangia bacterium | reverse complement strand
AGCGTGGTCTTTCGATCGGCGCGGCGGGCACGGCCTTCGGCGGCGTGCTCGCGCTCGCGGGCATCGTCGGCACGCTCATCGGCGGGCGCCTGGGCGATTGGCTGTCGCACAAGCGCCCCGACGCGCACTTCCACATGTCGGGGATCGCGCTCATCGCGTCGCTTCCCTTCACGTTGCTCGCCGTGCTGTCGCCCACGCCTGCTATCTTCTGGCCCGCGATGTTCGTCTCGCTCACGCTCTTCTTCCTCACGACGGGGCCGCTCAACGCCGCCATGGCGAACGTGCTGCCGGCCGCGCTGCGCGGGCGCGGCTTCGCCGTCAACACGATGGCGATCCACCTGCTGGGCGACGCGCTGTCGCCGCTGCTCATCGGCGCCGCGTCCGATCGCATCGGCCTGCGCGTGCCCGTGCTCGCGGCGAGCGCGCTCATGGTGATCGCGGGCGCGATCCTGCTCGCGGGGCGCGGCGCGCTCACGCGCGACCTGGCGGCGGCGGCATGAGCGACACCTACGCACGCGAGCTGGCCGTCGCCGAGGACGTCGCGCTCGAGGCCGCGCGCCTCGTGCTCGGCTATCACCGCACCGACCTCAAGATCGACTCGAAGGCCGGCAACGAGCCCGTGACCGAGGCCGACCGCGCCGCGAGCACGCTCATCGTCGACCGCCTGCGCGCCGCCTTCCCCGACGACGCCGTGCTGTCCGAGGAGATCCCCGACGACGGGTCGCGCCTCGGACGCCCGCGCGTGTGGATGGTCGACCCCATCGACGGCACGAGCGACTTCATCGCGGGCGACACGGGCTTCGTCGTCATGATCGGCCTCACGGTCGACGGGCGACCCCGCGTGGGCGCCGTCGCGCACCCGCTCACGGGCCGCGTGTACGGCGGCGTCGTCGGCCAGGGCGCTTGGCGCCTCGATCCCGACGGCACGCGCACGTCGCTGCGCACCTCGACGCTCGCGCGCCCGCCCGGCATTCGCCTCGTCGCCTCGAAGACCCACCGCACGCCGCGCGTCGACGCCGTCAAGCAGGCGCTCGGCATCACCGACGAAATGAACGTCGGCAGCGTCGGCCTCAAGATCGGTCTCGTGTCGGAGGCGGTGCGCGATCTCTATGTCTACACGGGCGGCCGCACGAAGATCTGGGACACCTGCGGCCCCGAGGCGATCCTCCTCGGCGCGGGCGGCCGCGTCACCGATCTCGACGGCGCGCCGCTCGTCTACGATCGCCCCGCCCTCTACAACGGCCGCGGCATCGTCGCCTCGAACGGCCCCCTGCACGACTTCGTGATCGAAACGCTCAGGCCCTTCGTGCCCAAAACGGATTAGAAGACGGATTGAGCGCGACTCAACTGCCCGCGATCATCATGCGGGAGACGCGGAAGCTCGGCACCTGAACCGACGAGCGCGTGTCGGGATCGTCGCCGATGGCGTCGATGCCCTTCCACAGGTCGTCGAAGTTCGCCGAGATCGTGATCTCGCCAACCGGGTACGCGCGCACACCGCCGTCGATCCAGAAGCCGGCGGCGCCCTGCGAGTAGTCGCCCGTGACGCCGTTGAAGCCGAAGCCCATGAGCTCGGTCACATAGAGGCCGCGATCGAGCTTCTCGAGATCGGCGGCGGGCGTCGTGCCGGGCCGCAGGATGAGGTTCGAGATGCTGACGTGCGGGCTGCCGCCGACGCCGCGCGACGCCGAGCCTGTCGAGCGCCGTTTCAGCTTTCGCGCGCTGTAGACGTCGCACAGGAACGTGCGCAGCACGCCGCCGGACACGAGCACGTTGGGGCGGCTCGCGAGGCCCTCGCCGTCGTACGGCCGCGAGCCCGGCCCGCGGCGCAAGAGGGGATCGTCGACGATCTCGACGAGCGGCGACGCGATGGGCGTACCCTCGCGCTCGGCGAGGTACGTGCTGCGCCGCCACACGGCGCCGCCCGACATGACACCCGCGAGCTGTCCCAAAAGCCCGCGCCCCGCCTCGGGCGAAAAAACCACGGGCGCGTCGCCCGTCGCGATCTTTCGCGTGCCGAGCTTCGCGAGCGTGCGCCGCGCCGCCTCGACACCGACGCGCTCGGGCTCGAGCAGCGCCACCGCGAAGCGCGCGCCCGTCCAATACGAGCCGTTGCGCTTCTTGCCGTCGGCGTCGTCGCAGATCGGCTCGACCGACAGTGACACGTGCGTGCCGCGGTTCGAGCCCGAAAATCCCGCCGACGTCGCGAACGCCGACGCGCCCACGCTGCGCCCGAAGATCGCGCCGTCCGAGTTCGTGACGCGCGCGTCGACGGCGCGCGCGGCCGCCTCGGCCACGCGCGCGCGCCGCATGCCCTCGGCGACGTCGAGCCCGAGCACCGACTCGTCCCACAGGTCGAGCTCGGGAAGCTCGCGCGCCATCTCGTCGTGCGACGGCAGGTCCGCCGTCTCGTCGGGCTCGGCGAGCGCCGCGAGCTCGACGCTCTCGCGCGCGAAGCGCTCCATGGCCGCGGGCGCGAAGTCCGACGTGTACGTCACGGCGGCGCGGTGATCGCGCAGCACGCGCAGGCCGAGCGCGCGGCTGCCCGCCTCCTTAACGAGCTCCGGCTCGCCGAGGCGCACCTTGACCTCGAGCTCGGTGCCGTCACGCACGAGCACCTCGGCGCCGTCGGCGCCGGCCTTCTTCGCGAACGCGAGCATCTGCTCGGCGAGGCGCTGACACTCTTTGGGATCGGGGAGACGACGCGCGACTATCGGATCACTCGGATCACTCATCTAACTTTGGTCCCCCCGACGGTGATCTCCGCGATCTTCATCGTGGGCGTGCCGATGCCGACGGGCACCGACTGGCCGTCCTTGCCGCACGTCCACGTCCCCTCCGACAGCGCGAAGTCGTGCCCCAGCATCGTCACCTTGCGCAGCACGTCCGGCCCGTTGCCGATGAGGTTCACGCCCTTGAGCGGCGCCGTGAGCTTGCCGTCCTCGATCATGTAGCTCTCGGTGAGCGCGAACACGAAGTCACCGTTCGAAATGTTGACCTGCCCGCCCGAGAAGCGCTTCGCGTACACGCCGCGCTTCACCGAGCGGATGATGTCCTCGGGGTCGTCCTTGCCCGCGGCCATGAACGTGTTCGTCATGCGCGGCAACGGCTCGTGGCGGAAGCTCTGCCTGCGCCCGTTGCCCGACGGCTTCGTGCCGAAGTGCTTCGACGAGATCTTGTCCTGCATGTAGCCCACGAGGATGCCGTCCTCGATGAGCACGTTGCGCTGGCCGGCGTTGCCCTCGTCGTCGACGTTGATCGAGCCGCGCGCGTTCGTCACCGTGCCGTCGTCGACGATCGTGCACAGCTCAGACGCGACGGGCTGCCCGATCTGATCGGTGTAGTTCGAGGTCTTCTTGCGGTTGAAGTCCGCCTCGAGCCCGTGGCCCACGGCCTCGTGCAAGAGAATCCCGGACTCGCCCGGCCCGAGCACGACTTCCATGGGTCCCGCGGGAGCGTCCACGGCGTGCAGCATGCCGATCGCGAGCCGCGCCGCCTCGCGCCCGTGCGCCTCGGGGCTCTGCGCGGGGCGATCGAAGTACTCCATGCCGAAGCGCCCCGCGCCGCCCGAGCGTCCGCCCTGCCGCTGCGCGCCCTCCTCGGCGACGGCGCTCACGCCGAAGCGGATCATGGGCTGCCGATCGCGCGCGAGGTGACCATCAGAAGTCACGACGAGGACCTCGCGGTGTTCCTCGGCGAGCGACGCCTCGACGCGCACGATGCGCGGGTCGGCTGCGCGCGCCGCCCGGTCGGCGCGACGCAAGAGCGCGACCTTGTCGGCGCCCGGCGTCGCGAGCGACGACTGGGGCACGGGATAGAAGTCCGGCAGCGCGACCGAACGGATCGAGACCGGCGCGGGCGCGCCGCCCGACGACGCGATCTGCGCCGCCGTGCGCGCCGCCTCGAGCATGCGCTCGTCCGACAGCTCCTCCGTGTACGCGTAGCCCGTGGCGTCGCCGCGCAGCACGCGCACGCCAAGCCCGAGCGTCACGCCGCGCCCCACGGTGCGGATGCGGCCTTCTTCCATGACGAAGTCGGCGCCCGAGCGGTACTCGAAGTAGAGGTCGGCGTACTCGCCGCCCGATCCGAGCGCCGCCGACAGCAGCCGCTCGGCGGTCTTCGCGTCGATGGCGTCGAGCGGCGAGCTCGCGGCCTCGAGGGGCGACGCGCTCATTTGAGTCCCCCGGCGGGCTCACCCGCGAGGCTCAGTGCCACATCCAGATACATCGGCGCGCGCATTTCCATCGGAGCTTGATTATGCCCGAATGTCGCGCGTCGGCGAGCGCGGATGCGCGCCCGCCTGTCGTCACGAGCCTAGTAGCGATCCGGCGGGAGGCCGAGCTCGTCGCCCGAGTGATCTTTGATCTTGGCGAGTCCGCGCACCTCGACCTGGCGGATGCGCTCGCGCGTGAGGTTGAGGATCGCGCCGACCTCTTCGAGCGTGATGCCGCCGCGGTCGGCGACGTCGAGCGAGCAGGTCTCCGCCATCTCCCACACCTCGAGGTGCGGGAAGTTCAGCTTGATGGCGCCCGTCTCCGGGTTGACGTCGAGGTAGAGGTGATGCGAGCAGCTCACGAACGGGCAAGGCCGGTGCATCTGCGAGCACTCGTGGCGCGCCGCGGGCCGCTCGACATCATCGGGATAGACGAGCAGCTCAGACAGCCGCTTCTCGTCGCGCGTGAGGCGCTTGGGCGCGATCGTCTTCGAGCGCACGCGCCCGTCGCGCCCCGCGGAGTGCACCTTGCGGCGAATGCGCGCCACCTCGGGCTGCGGCGCGTCTTCGTCTTCGATTCCTTCTTGCGGGGTCGTGAGATCCATGTCGTCCGTATCGTCCATATGCTCCTCCTCGGTCGTTCACCGGCGGTCGAGGTGCCGGTTCAGTAGAGGTCGCTGCCGCCCTCGACGGCGGTCCCGCTGGCCGACGAGTCGGCGCTGCGGGCGGAAATTCGTCGCTCGAGGCTGCTGATGCGCCGGACGAGATCGCCGGCGGCACGTTTGGCCTCGATGATTTCTTCTTCGAGCGTCTGGCGCGTGTTGGCGTCGGACGCGGCGCTGGGCGTCTTCGCCTCGCGCTCGAAGCCCGCGAGCAGATCGCGCAGCTCCTTCTGAACGGAATCGATGTCGTCCTTGAAGCGCGCGAACGACCGCTGGATCTCTTCGATCGTGCGGTCCTCGGCCATCATTCCCTTGACCGTGTTGACGCGGCGGATGACGAGCGCCGGGTAGAGCCCGCACGAGCCGCGGTGCTTGCCCTTGCGGCCCACGCGCACCGAGCGCGGCAACAGGCCGAGCTGCACGTACTTGCGCAGCGTCGCCTCGGAGAACCGGATGCCGCGCGTCTCGAAGACGTCGACGATCTGGCGCGACGTCAGGCCATTCGGCCAGGTCCGCTCGATCTCGGCGATCTCTCGCTCCTCGAGCAGGGCCCCACGCGACGCCGACATCGTCGACGGCGCCGAGCGCGTCGCCTCTCGAATCGAAGGCGGAGCGGACGCGCTTGAAGTTGACCGCTTCATCAGATGCTTGTCAAAGTAATCTATTGAATAGAATCTCATCAATGGAAAAACAACTGTGACTCTGTTCAGTGAAGAGAAGTCGAGCGTCGACGCGGCCGTCGCGCGCTCGATGCAGCGGCATTCGGCGCAGCGTTCGCCTCGCCGTGCGTTCGTCGTCGCTGCTTCGTCGACGGTGCCGAAGGCGCGCGCACCGCTCTTCACCCACGGTTCGAGCGGCCTCTAGATGCGCGCTCTATACTGACGCGCGAATGCGCCGCCCTCGCTCGCTCTCGATGCCGCGAAGATTTTTCGCGCTCGCGCTCGTCGCCGGTTTTGCGTTCGTGCTCTGTGCGCGCGGCGCGAGCGCGGGCACGCGCGAACGGCGCTTCTTCAGCGCGCGCCTCGGCGTGGGCGTCGAGGCGCCCGTCGGCTGGACGCTCTCCCTGCACACGGGCTACCCCGAGATCCTCGTCGTGCTGCTGCACCCCGACGGCAGCCGCATCTCGCTGTCGGCGGCGCCCACGACGGTCGTCGACGCGCACGCGCTCGTCGAGCAGAGCCGCCGCGGTCTCGAGGCGCAGCACCTCACGATCACGCGCGTCGCGGCTGGTGCGCGCGGCGGCGTGCTCGTCGACACGCGCGGCGCCGGCCGCGAGCTTCGCCAGTACTACCTCGTGCGCGCCGCGGGCCCGGGCAAGCGCCAGGGCGTCGTGCTCACGCTCACGACGCGCGCCGAGACGCTCGCGTCCGCGGGCCCCGCGTTCGATGCGGCCGTTGCCAGCCTCCAGCTCGAGGCGCCCGCGGGCAGCGAAGCGAAATCAGAAGACGTCGCTCCCGATGGCGGCGCGCCCGATTCACGGGCTCGACCATAGCCGCGATCGAGAGCGCGTCGGCGGCGAGCGCTCAGCTGCGAAGCACGCCCACGGCCGCGCCAACGGCGACAGGCAGCTCACCCGCGCGCACGGCGCCGAGGTCACGCGCGACACGCGCGTCGCGGCCGTCGTCGCGACCGAACGGCGCCGCCATGTACTTCCATCCCTTCTTGAGCCAACGCACGGGCCCGCGATCGACGCAGCCGAGCCGGCGATCACCCGCGTCGCAATACAGGCGCACGTGCATGTGATCGTCGTGCGGCTCCGAGTCCGTCGGCTCGTGCAGGATGAAGGCGGCGCGCGCGACGAGCGCCGGATCCTCGCCCGCGGCCGTCGCCGTGCGCAGCAACAGTGCCGCGAGATCGTGCTGAATGAAGATCCACTCGACCTCGGCGTCCTCGTCCACGAGCAACGCGCGCACGAAGGCCCAGTTGCGGGCGGCGTCGAAGCGCACGGCGGGAACGGGCGCGCTCGGCGCCGCGAACCCGTGCGCGGGCGACCAGCGCACGGCTTGACCCTCGACGCCGTATCGGATCATCGCCTCGCCCGGCGGTACGGCCGCGCCCGCGCGATCGACGGCGTAGAAGAAGACGTCGACGTCGCGTCCGCTCTGGTGCGACTTGTGCTCGACCGAACCGCCGCCGCTGCGGCGCGACAGATCGCCGATGGCCACCGTCCCGCCCGGCAGCGCGCGATCGACGGCGCGCGCCGCGCGCACGACGACGCCCACGAGCTCCTCGGTGCCGTAGTTGCTGTGCCGCGCGCGCCAACGGCCCGGCACCAGGTACCCGTCACCCTCGAGCGGCAGCTCGACGGGCGCGCGCACCGTGCCGTCGCCCGTGACACCGATGGACGCGCTCGTCCCGTCGAGGGCGAGCGGTCCCGCGCAGCCCGACATCACAACGCACAGCCCGGGGACCACCCCGAGGACGACAGCCGCGACCAGCCGCGTCCGCGCCGTCAGCCGTAGGCCTTCTCGACGCGCTCCTGGTCCTCTTTGCACCGAATGCAGAGCGTCGTCTCCAGGCGCGCCTCGAGGCGCTTCATCGAGATCGGCTCTTCGCAGGTCTCGCAGACGCCGAAGCTGCCCTCTTTGATCTTCTCGAGCGCGTGGTCGATCTTCTGAAGGAAGACCTTCTCGCGCCCTCGCAGGCGGAACGTGAACGAATGAAGGTACTCGGACGACGCCAGGTCCATCTCATCCGGCAGATCGTCGGCGTCCAGCGTCATGTCCTCGTTCAAAGTGCGCTGAGCGTTCCTGAGAATCTCCTTCTTCTTGGCCAGCAACGTGTCCTTGAAACGCTTGAGATCCTTCTTCTTCAGCCCAGTCCCTTCCATGGACGTCCCCACGCCGTTTGGCGCTAGAAATAGCCCGCAAGGTTAGTCTGGCGGGTCCGCAACGTCAAGTGTGGCTCAAGAATCGTTTGACACGTGCCGATGGGGCCAACTACACTTCCCCACTCCAAGTTTTCACTTCCACCTGCGTCTTCAACCCGACGTTCCGACGTTCCTGGTTTCAAGACGTCCTCGCGGAGGCCTCGATCCAAAAT
>DATAZS010000335.1:0-3370 GCA_036271915.1 Polyangia bacterium | reverse complement strand
CGCATGGCTCGGCGTCTTCCGTGCGACGCGACGTCATGACACCGCCGTCCTGATCGCCCTCGCGTCGCTGCTCGTCTTGCCGGTCGTCCGCTGCCAGCAGTACGGCTACCTCAAGTACTACATCCTCCTGCCGGTCATCGTCGCGTTCGCCGGCGCGCACGAACGGCCCGACGTCGTCGCAGGCCTCGCGGCCTGCTTGTTCGCGCTCAACGCGGGACCCTCGCTCGCCTCGCTGCACGCGAGGCGCGTCGACGCGCGCGAACGCACCGCGATCTACAAGAAGGCGGGCCCCGACAGCTGCTGGCTCACGACGGCTTGGGGTCCTACGTTGAACTTCAACTGGCCCGGGAAGGTCTGCCCCATGCTCGGCTCGCTCGCCGGTGGCCATGGACACAGCGACGCCGAGGTCGTCGCCATGAGTCACGCCGCGCTCACGAGCTGCCTCGACGTTTGCTTCTGTGGCTCCGCGTCCGTCCTCACCGACGACATGACCGAGGCGGGAGGACCGAGCGCCGCGGACACCGCGCAGCACTTTCACTACGACGACTTCGATCTCGCGAAGCTCGTCGTTACTGCGGCGAGCGCCGAGCGGTTGTCGAGTCCCGCCGTCGAGGTCCCCATCTACCGTTACCCCGCCTCGGAGCAGCGCCGCCTCTGTGAGGCCTTGACGAGCGCGCGCGCCGCGCGTCCCTGAAAGGGGACGTGCGGCCCGCGAGGCCGCGAGCGAGACTCGCGGTGCGAAGCGGACGACTGTGGAAACCGACGACTGTGTTTGACGCCTCGTCTCGCGCATGGTCTCCTTGCGCCGCAGTGAAACTATCGATCGTCATCCCCGTCTATAACGAGCTCGCGACCCTCAAGATCGCCGTCCAACGCGTGACGGCCCTCGACCTTCCCAAGGAGCTCGTCATCGTCGACGACGGCTCCACGGATGGCTCGCGTGAGCTGCTCACCGATCTCGCCTCCGTCGGCCTCGCCGCCTGGCTGCCCGACCCGCTGACGAGCCGCGGGACCAACGAGGTGCGCGTTCACCTCCAGCCCCACAACATGGGCAAGGGCGCCGCGCTCCGCACCGGCTTCGCGCTCACGACTGGTGACATCGTCGTCATCCAGGACGCCGATCTCGAGTACGACCCGCAGGACATCCCGCACCTCATTCAGCCCATCGTCGACGGCTTCGCGGACGCGACGTTCGGATCGCGGTTCATCGGCTCCCCGCGCCGTGTCCTCTTCTTCTGGCACATGGTGCTGAACCAGGCGCTCACGCTGCTGTCGAACATGCTCAACGACCTGAACGTCACCGACATGGAGACCTGCTACAAGGCGTTCCGGTCCGAGATCATCAAGGCCATGATCATCGAGGAGGATCGCTTCGGCATCGAGCCCGAGATCATGGCCAAGCTCTCCCACCGCAACCTCCGCCTGTACGAGGTGCCCGTCAGCTACAAGGGTCGCACCTACGCCGAGGGCAAGAAGATCGGTTGGAAGGACGGCGTGCGCGCCCTCTATTGCATCCTCAAGTACGGCCTCCGCCGCGCCAAGTGACGGCGGCCGCCGAACGGGACACGCTGCGCGCCTTGCTCGCGGCGCTCGCGGATCGGCGGAGCGCTGCCGCGCTCGTCGACGGGGACGCGCTGCTGATCGTCGCGCGCCGGCACCGCCTCACGCCCTTGCTGTCGACGCGGTGTCGCGGCGCGCTCCCGCCGGCGTTCGACGCCGTCTGCCGCCAGCATCACGTCCGCACCGTGGCGCGCAACCTCGCGCTCGCCGTCGTCGCCGAGGAGTGCGTCGCGGCGCTCGCGAAGGCGGGCGTCGACACGGCGCTCCTCAAGGGGCTCGCCTACGAGCGTACGCTGTACGTGCACAGCGGCGCCCGCCCGACGAGCGACATCGATCTGCTCGTCCGCGACCGCGATCGACGCGCGGCCTTCGCCGTGCTCGACGGCCTGGGGTTCGAGCCCAGGGCCGCCGCGCCTGGCTTCGACGACGCCGACTATCACGAAGTCGCGTGGCGGCGCCATGGCGTCGAAGTCGACCTGCACATGGCGCTCGCCCCATACGCGCGCTGCGCGATCGACTACGGCGCCGTCTGGTCGATGATGCGGCCGCTGCAGCTCGGCGCGGCCCACGCCTTCGTGCTCGCGGCCGAGCACGCCGCCGTCTTTCACGCGCTGCACATGGCGATCGATCACTTCGACGTGCCGGGGCTGTACCTCGTCGACCTCGCGCACCTCTTGCCGACGGGCGCCGACGTCGCGGCGGCCGGAGCCATCGCGCGCCAGTGGCGCTGCCGGCGGCCATTCGAGACGAGCGTCGCGCTCGCGGCGGCTTTTCAGCCGAGCTGGGACGGCGGACGTTCGCTCGCCGCCGAGGGTCCCACGTCGGTCAGCGTGAGGCGGCGCTTCGGAGAGCTCGCGCCCTTGCCGCGTTGGGAGCAGCTGCTGCGGAAGTTTGCCCACTTCGACACGGCGCTGGATGCGCTTCGCTACACCTACGTCCAGGGGCGCAGGAACGTTCGCGAGAGCCTGCTGCGGCGGCGCTCGGCGCGCGCGCGTTTGAAGCTTTGAAAGACCTGCGCCGACTTGACTAGGCGCGGGCGCGCACCACAAGATTGTTCGTTTCTGAACGACATCGGAGAGACAACATGAGCGGCTCCTATTCGATCACGGCGCGGGCGAAAGAGATCCTGGGCAAGCACGGCGTGCGGGGTCTCATCAATCACGCTTCGCAGAGCGTCGTCCGAAACTGGCGCGAGTGGCGCTTTCGCCCGTACATCACGCAGCAGGAGATCGCGGGCGAGCGGCTCACGCTGCGCATCGCCGACCAGTTCGGACACGGCTGGTACGGGTCGGGGCACGACTGGAAAGAGGCCGCGTGGATCAAGGATCGCCTCATCGAGCAAGGCGGGACGGTGGTCGACGTCGGAACGAACCACGGCATCACAGCCGTGCTGTTCGCGAAGTGGATCGGCCCCTCGGGCGAGGTCATCGCGATAGACGGGCGCCGAGAGAACGTCGAGACGGCGCGGGAAAACGCCGCGCTGAACCACGCGCCCAACATCCACTGCATTCATACGGCGGTCGGCAGCCGCGCCGGGACCATCGAGTTCATGGATCAGCCGAACGGCGCCGTGCTCACGCGAGCGGGCGCCGCACGCAAGACGGTGACGGTTCCGCTGCGGACCCTCGACGAGATCCTCGAGGGCAAGCGCGCCTCGTTCCTCAAGATCGACGTCGAGGGCTACGAGGTGGAGGTGCTCAGGGGCGCCACCGAGACGCTCAAGAGCGTCCCCAACTTGGACGTCGAGATCCACTGCGCCTCGTTCGCCGATCCCACGGCCGCCGTCCGAGAGATCCTGACCCTCATCGGC
>DATAZS010000334.1:0-2449 GCA_036271915.1 Polyangia bacterium | reverse complement strand
CGGCTCTGGGCCTGGAATCGCTCGATCGACGTGCCGAAGCGCGCCGGATCGCCGCCCACCTCATTGAGGCACAGGAGCCGGTTGTAACGATAGAAGGCGGTGTCCTCCATCGCCTTCGCCATGATGGGGCCCGAGAGCTGCTGGAACCGCATCGCGAAGTCGGTCATCGCGGCGCGCTCGATCTCGGACGCGGTCGTGCGCGCGAGCAGCACCTGTTCGAGGAAGGCGAAGATCGAAGGATCGAGCGTCGCCGAGCGCAGCCGCGCCGCGCGGATCGCCGTCTTGATGATCCGCGCGTCCTCGTCGGTCACGGCCTCGCCCTCGCGCACATACGTGCGATAGACGGGAAAGGACGCCAGCGTCTCGCGCAACGCGCGCGTCAGCACGATGAGCGTGAAGTCCCGTGAGCTGCGATTCTCGGCCGCGATGCGGGCGAGCAAACGGCCCAGCATGTTGACCTCCGAGGCGAGCGACTCGAGCGTCCTCAGCTTGCACTCGTGGACGATCGCGCCATACGAACGCGCCTCGCCCGTGAAGTCGCGGTGGATCGACGTGAGCGCCTCCTCGGCCGCCGGATCCACCCACAGCCCCAAGAGCGCCGCGCCGACCTCGTAGCCCGTCGTGCCGTCGATGGGCCACATCTCGGGCAGCCGCTCCGTCGCGCCGAGGATCTTCTCGACCAAGATGGGAACGGGCCGAACGGCGGCGGCGGAATTCAGCGTCGCATCGGTGACGTCGCCGCGGAAGCGCGCCTGGAGCTTGCTGAAGTAACCCAGCGGATCATAGAGACCGTCCGTGTGATCGAGGCGGAGCGCGTCGACGCGACGCTCATCCATGAGCCGAAACAGCACGGCGTGCGTCCGCTCGAACACCGCCGGATCTTCCATGCGGATGGCGGCCAGATCGTTGACGTCGAAGAAGCGGCGGTAGTTGATCTCCTCGGAGGCGACGCGCCAAGAGGCCAGCCGATAGCTCTGCGCACGCAAGAGCGCGTCCAGCGCGTCGAAGCTCGCCGGCGCGCCGACGGTCCCGTTGAGGTCGCCCAGCGCGGCCTCGAAGGCCTTCCGCACGGCGGAGCTGTCGGTGACGAGGCGCCCGAAGCGACGCTTGATGACCTCCTTCTCTCGCGCGCGCTCCTGGCGCAATCCCTCGTCCCGCTCGGTTCGGTTCGGCAAATGCTCGACGGCGACGACGATGCTGAGCAGCTCTTGTTGCGCCTCGTCGTCCGCGGCGAGGCCCGTGCGGCGCGCGGCGTCCGCGAACAGCGGCAGCAGCGTGCTGGGCGCCAAGGGAAAGCTGCGATCGAAGTAGGTCAGGCGAAACCAGCCGTCGGCGTGAACGACGCGCAGCTCTCCGCGCTCGAGCACGGCGCCGTATTGGTCGCCGAGCACGGGGATGAGTACGGTGTTCGGCTGCCCGCGCAGGCGATCCCAGTCGATGTCGAACGTGTCGGCCTGCAACGCGCTCGGCCCGTTCTCGAGGACGTCCTCCCAAGCCACGTTCTCGCGCGACCCGATGCCCATGTGGTTGGGCACCCAATCGAGCAGCAACCCCATTCGCCGGCCTTGGAGCGACTCGCTCAAGCGGCGAAAGTCGTCCTCGGTGCCGAGCTCGGGGTTGAGCCGGCCGTGGTCGACGACGTCGTAGCCGTGAACGCTGCCCGGCACGGCCGCGAAGATGGGCGAGCTATAGACGTCGGTCACGCCGAGCCTCGTGAGATATTCGACGACCTCCCGCGCGTCGCCGAACCCGAAGCTCGGCGTCATCTGGAGACGATAGGTCGACCCGAGGATGCGAGCCGTCACTCGCTCACGTGATCTTTACCGCTTCGAAAAACAGCCTCGGGCGCGAGGCCGAGCTTTCGAACCGTGGCGTCGTCGGGGAGGCCGGTCGCCGGCAAATCGTGTCGACGTTGAAACTTGGCGAGCGCGCTTCGAGCGCGCCCGTCAAGGTCCGAGGACGGGTCGCCCTCGAGATCGCCTTGCTGCGACAACTTCTCCTGGATGAGCTTCGCGGCGCCGGGCTTGAGCAGCGCGCCGGGCGACGTGGAGATCGAGATGGTTTGTCGCTCGCCGTTCGGCCCCTCGAGATCGGACGTCACGGTCTTGTGATGGACGGGCGCAGGCGAAGCGCTCGCGGTCTTCTCCTCGGGCGCCACGGCTGGACCCACGGCTCGCGCATGCCCACATCCGCCCGCGACGATCGCGAGCGACCACAGCACGGCCACCGTGCTCCACAGTCTCGAAGAAAAAACAGCTCGGCGCGCGGTCGTCGTCATCATCATTTCGCCTTGGCGGGCTGCGCCTTTGGGGGGCCCTTGTCTTTCTTCAGCGCGCTCGTGGCCTGCGAGAGCACGCCCTGCTTCTCTTCGGCCTTCTGGGGAGGCAGATGCGTGAAGCCCGACGTGATGCCCTCGACGAACGCGTTGCGGATGACGCCGAAGACCGCC
>DATAZS010000333.1:0-8149 GCA_036271915.1 Polyangia bacterium | reverse complement strand
AGGGAACGCTGCCCTGTATCGCGCCGACGCGACCGGGGACGACGTTCTGGTCGGCGCCGGGGCCGTTGCAAAAGTAACCGTCGATCGCGTTGTTGGCGTTCGTCAGCATGATCTGACCGAAGAACGTGCCCTCGCGCGTGGGGAACGAGGGCGACTGGCCCCACCCCAGCGCGTCGGGGCTGTCCATCCACAGCGGGATGTGTGTACCCGAGCTGTTGATGTGGGCCATCATGCAGCTCGAGAGCATCTCGGCGCAGTCGCGGTTGCAGCTGCCGGTCTTGTACGATGGCGTCAGGCCGAGGCCGCCGTGGAACGTGAAGTTATTGCCGTACTGGTCCTGCTTGACGACGGAGTCGGCTGACGCGAGCGCGCATCTTACGAGGTACTGCACGGTCGTGCGGCCGACCTCGGTCGTCATCAATCCGTTGGCGGAGCTGAGGCCATTCACCGAGTTCAGGCCGTTCGCCAGGTTGAGGCCGTTGGTCGAGTTGAGGCCGTTGTTCGAGACGAAGCCGTTGGCCGCGTTGAAGCCGCCGGCGGCGTTGTAGCCGTTGATGCCGTTGAGGCCATTGATAGACCCGAGGCCGTTCGCCGTATTCAGACCGTTGATGCCGTTGAGGCCATTGATGCCGTTGAGGCCATTGATGCCGTTCAGGCCGTTGATGCCGTTGAGGCCGTTGATGCCGTTCAGCCCGTTCGTCGTGTCGATCGCCGCGGCCTGTTGCTCGACCGCCTGCTGCCCGGGGTTCTGGACGCAGCCGAAGAGGCTCGTTCCGAGCGCGATGGCAAACCCAATTCCCTTCCCACGAGGTCCCCTGTTTTCCATAGTCGACGTGTAATGCAGCAAGTGGGCCTACTAAGTTTATTCATGTAGTCGTGTGAGATCTGCTACTTACTAGGCGACGCTCGACGGGTGTTGCGCGTGCCGCAACAGGGGGGCGCCAGGACGCAACAGACCTCGGCGGACCGGTCGCCTCAAAGCGGCGCCGCCAACCACCGATGACGACTCCGAGGCGTCGTCGGGCGTTTGAAGGCGGTACCTCTCTGCCATGGTGCCGCCAGCCGCGACTGCAGCTTCCCCCGAGCCTGACCGCGTCGTCCTCGAGCGCGGTCAGACGATCGATCGCTTCGTCGTCATCGGGCTCGTCGGGCGCGGCGGCATGGGCGAGGTCTACGCGGCGTACGATCCCGAGCTCGATCGCAAGGTCGCGATCAAGTTGTTGCGCTCGCGCGGTGACGACGCCGACGGACGCGCGCGCTTGCTGCGCGAGGCGCAGGCCATCGCGAAGCTGTCGCATCCGAACGTCGTCGTCGTCTACGACGTCGGCACGTTCGGCGAGAGCGTCTTCATCGCGATGGAGTTCGTCGACGGCCGCACGCTCGCCGGCTGGATGCACGCGCGCGCGCGCACGCACCGCGAGATCATGCAGGTGTTCCTTGCGGCGGGCCGCGGGCTCGCGGCCGCGCACGCGGCCGGGCTCGTGCACCGCGACTTCAAGCCCGACAACGTCATGGTCACGAACGACGGTCAGGTCCGCGTAATGGACTTCGGCCTCGCGCGCCAGCGCGGCTCGGCCGAACCCGTGTCCGATGCGCCACCTCCGCCGCCGACGACAAGCCGGCCGCCCGAGGTGGACGACGATCCGGACTCGACGGTCAACCTCAGCAAGCCGCGGAAGTCGGCGCCTGTGACGTCGGGGAGCTATCTATCGATCAAGCTCACGCAGACGGGCGTCATGCTGGGCACGCCGGCCTACATGGCGCCCGAGCAGTTTGCGGTGCTGCCAACTGATGAGCGCACCGATCAGTTCAGCTTCGGCGTCACGCTGTATGAAGCACTCTACGGCGTGCGGCCTTTCGGGGGCGACACGTTCCTCACGCTCATGACGAGCGTCACGACGGGCGACGTCGGGGCTCCGCCTGCGAAGACGCGCGTATCGGCGTGGCTCCGCAAGGTCTTGCTGCGGACGCTGCAGACGGATCCGAGCGCGCGCTTTCCATCGATGGACGCGCTCTTGACGGCGTTGCAGACGGATCCGAGCGCGCGCACGCGGCGACTTGTCGTCGTCGTCTGCGTCATCGGTTGCGTGGCGCTCGCGGCCTTCGTTTCGCGAAGGCTGGGCGGCGCCGAGGAGGCGATGTGCCACACCGGCGCCGCGCGGTGGGCCGGTGTTTGGGATGCGAACGGCGCGTCCTCGGAACGCAAGGAGGCGATTCGTCGTTCGTTCGCGGCGACGGGCCGAAGCTTCGCCGACAAGGCGTTCGCGGGTGCATCGCGTCTGCTCGATCAATACGTGCGTCGGTGGATCGATGCGTACACCGACGCGTGCGAGGCAACACACGTTCGCGGGGAGCAGTCGACGGAGGTGCTCGACCTCCGCATGACGTGCTTGAGCGAGAAGGTGACCGAGGTCGAGGCGCTCACGGAGCGGCTCTCGCGGGCCGACGGCACGGTCGTCGAGAACGCCGTCGTCGCGGCGAGCGCATTGTCGCCGCTCGATCGATGCTCGGACGTCGCGCTCCTCAAGGCGGTCGTGCAGCCGCCCGCCGACGTCGCGACGCGAAAGCGCGTCTACGACCTGCGCGCCGACCTCGCGCGGCTCGACGCCGAGAAGAACGCGGGGCACTGCGCGGCCGCCGAGGCGATCGCGGGACGGCTCATCCCACAGGCGCGCGAGGTCGGCTATCAACCGCTCCTCGCCGAGGTGCTCAACGGCGCGGCGGCTTGGGACTGCGTCGTACCCGCGCTGGCCCTCCAACGATTGCGTGAGTCGTACTTCGCTGGTCTCGCCTCGCGAAAGGACGAGACGGCTGCGGCGTCGGCGATCCTCTTGGCGGACATGTTGGCCGGCGACCTTCAGCAGGTCGAAGACGGCCGAGTGTGGCTCAACACGGGGAAGGCGATGCTCGCGCGCATCGGCTCTCAGCCGCTGTTGGATACGTGGTTGCTGCAGGCGGAGGGGATCTTCTTCAATCGCGACGGCGATCACGCGGCGGCTGTTCGGGCTTGGACGGCTGCCCGTGACGCGAAGATCAAGCTCCTCGGCATGGATCATCCGGATGTGGGAATGGCGGGACTCGGCCTCGGGAACATGCTCCAGGAGGCCGGCCGCTACGAGGAGGCGCTTGCGATCGACGCGTCGACGGCGGAGATGTTGTCGCGCAGCCTCGGCAATGATCACCCCTGGGTGGCGCGTGTCCTCAACAACGAGGGCGAAGTCCTGAACATCTTGCGTCGACACGGAGAGGCGCGACGCGTGTTCGAGCGCTGCGTCGACATCTGGACGAAGACCGGTGCGCCCGCGTCGCTGCTCGCCTATGGGCAGACCGGTCTCGGCGTCGCGTTCGTCGGCGAAGGGAAGGGCGTCGAAGCCGTCGCGCCTCTCGAGCACGCGCTCGCGAGCCGCGAGACGGCGGGAGAGCCGGCCGAAGTGCTTGGCGAGACGCGCTTCGCGCTCGCGCGGGCGTTGTGGACGCAGTCGCGCACGCGTCCCCGCGCGCTCACGCTCGCGCGTCAGGCACGTGCCGACTACGCGCAAGCGAAGATCGAAGCGACGGTCACGGCGATCGACGCGTGGCTCGCGGCGCCGGGCGCGAAGCTACCGGCCGCCGCGGTCGGGCCGATTTAGCTCTTGTCGGGCGCGGGCGCGGTCGTCGTCGTTGAGGGCGTCGCCGGGGCGTCCTTGAGCGCGTCGTCGATGGGCGGCAGATCGTCGAGGTTGGGCACGAGCGTGATCTCGATGCGGCGGTTCTTCGCCATGTTCGCGGGCGTGTCGTTGGGCGCGACGGGCGACGTGTCGGCGTAGCCAGCCGCCGACAGGCGCTTCGGATCGAGGCCCGCCGAGATCATGAAGTTCACGACCTCGACGGCGCGCGCCGTCGACAGATCCCAGTTCGAGCGGAACTTCTTCGATTTGATGGGGACGTTGTCGGTGTGGCCCGCGACCTGGTAGTTGCGGTTCGGCAGGTCCTTGAGCACGACCGTCACCTGCGTGAGCGCGTCCTTGCCCTCGGGCTTGAGGTCGGTCTTGCCGGGATCGAAGAGGATCTTGTCGCCGAGCGCAATGATCATGCGGTTCTCGCGGATCTCGACCTTGAGCTTGCCCGAATCGGTGAGCGCCTTGAACTGGGTGACGAGCTTGCGGAACTGCGCGGCGCGCGCCTCGGCCTGCGCCTGCGCCTTCTTCAGCTCCTCCATGCGCTTCTTCGCCTCGTCGAGCTCGCCGCCGAGGCCCGTGCGCTCCGTCTCGAGGCGCGACACGTCTTGCCCCAGCGCCGTGAGCTTCTTCGACATCGCGGCCGCGCGATCGGCGTCCTTCTTGTGCGCCGCCTTCTCCTTGTCGAGATCGGCCTGCGTCTGCGCGAGCGCGGCGGACTTGGCGTCGCGATCCTTCACGGCGGCGTTGTAGACGTTCTCGTCGACGCCGCATCCGGCGCCCGCCAGCGTGAGCGACAGCGACGTCGCGACCAGCAGCTTCTTTCCCTTTCCGTTCATCTCGTTCCTCCGCTCATGGGCTGGCACTCTACCCCGATCGGGCGCTTCGGTGGCAAGCTACGCGCCCGCGTGCACCTCCTTCGTCCACGTTCGCCTGCTTCCGTCGCGGCGGCGTTGCTCGCGCTCGCGACGACGGCGTGCGCGTCGTCGAGCAACGCGCCCGCCGAGGTGGACGCTGGGACGGACGCTCCAGGCGAGCGGGGCGGCGACGGTGCGCGTGACCTCGTCGCGGACCGTGCACGTGACGTCGTCGCGGATGCGGCTGATGGCGACGCGAGCGCGCCACCGTTCTCGCTCGGACTCGCACCGCCTGCCGTCGATTGCGCGCCCTATGCGGCGGCCGCCGCGTGCACGCTCCACGTCGCGTCCGGCGCGCCCTCGGGCGGCGACGGTCTCACGTGGGCGACGGCGTTCACCGACGTGCAGGACGCGCTCGATCGCGCGCCGTGCGGCTGCGCCGTCTGGATCGCGGCGGGCACCTATCTGCCCACGCGCTCGCTCGATCCGCCCGGCGCGACGCCCGACGCCCGGGACCGGTCGTTCGTGCTGTGGCCCGGCGCGCAGGTCCTCGGCGGTTTCGTGGGCGACGAGGTCGACGCGACGGCGCGCGCGCCCGGGCACGAGACGATCTTGAGCGCCGATCTCGGCGTCACGGGCACGCTCGCCGACAACGCGTACCACGTCGTCATCGGCGCCGACGGCGCCACGCTCGACGGGCTCACGCTCAGGGACGCCGAAGCCATCGACGGCCTCGCGGGCGGGCAGGGCGTCGGCGCGGGCCTCTTCGTCTTCGGCGCGAGCATGACGCTGCGGAACGTCGTCGTCAGCGACAACGACGCCGAGTCGGGCGCGGGAATCTACGCCGACGAGCGTTCGCGTGTGCACATCGTGGGGTGCACGTTCGCGCGCGACTCGTCGAACGACGGCGGCGCGCTCGTCGTGCTCGGCGACGTGGCGACCGTCGAGAGCAGCCTCTTCGAAGACAATGTCGGCACCTTCTCGGGGCCGGCCATCACGACGTTCGCGGGTGCGTTGAGCGTCACGGACAGCCGCTTTCTGCGCAACCGCGGCGACTCGGGCGGAGCCGTCACGGTCTCGGGCGGCGACGCGACCTTCGCGCGCTGCTGGTTCGAGGGCAACGAGGCCGGCTCGTTCGGCGGCGCGATGCTCGTGCGCTTCGACGCGGCGGCGCACGTCTCGAGCTCGGTCTTCGTCGCCAACGGCTCGGTCGGGTTCGGCGGCGCGCTCGCCGTGTGGACGGCGTCGCTCGAGGTCGAGGCCGCGACGATCGTCGACGATACGGCCGCGTTCGGCGGCGCCTTCCTCGTCAAGGACGGCTCGCAGTTTCGGCTCGCCGACAGCGTCGTGTGGCGAAGCCTCGACGACGAAGGCCACGCCTTCGATCTCGACGGCGCCGCGAGCACGCTCGACGTCGCGACGTCCGACCTGCCGGCCGAGGTCGCCGCGACGGCGAGCTTCGACGCCGACCCGATGTTCGGAAATGTTCCGCTCGCGACGCGCTTCGCCGAAGAAGCCGGCGACGTCGGTGATCTGCCCGTCGCGAACGCGGACAAGGTCTTCGCGGTGGGCGACCGCGTCGAGCTCGGCGTCGACGGCGTCGCCCGGACGGTCACGGCCGTCGCGGGCGATCAGGTGTCGTTCGCGCCGCCTCTGACCGTCGCCGTGCCGCGCTTCGCGCGCATCGATCTGTGGGCGGCGGACGCGCCGAGCCTCACGCTCGACCTTTCGCCGCGGGCCGGCTCGCCGCTCATCGACGCCGCGAGCGCCGCCGCGCCCGCGCTCGACGTCTTCGGCCACGCGCGAGACGGCAAGCCCGACATCGGCGCCGTGGAGCGGTAGGCGTCGCCTTTAGAGCGCAGGCTTCGCGGCCGTCGCCGCGCGCTTTGCTTCCTCGGCCTTCGCCTCGTTCCAGAGCCGATCCTGCTCGGCGGCGTCGGCGTCCGAGACGGCGCGGCCTTGCTTCTCGAGCGCGAGCTCGATGTGGCGAAAGCGGTGCGCGAAGCGATCCGTCGAGTCGCGCAGCGCCTGCTCGGCGTCGAGGTTCAGCTTGCGCGCGAGGTTGACGAGCGCCTGCAGCGCGTCGCCGAGCTCGCGTTGCATCTCGTCGCGATCGCCCTTGGCCCACGCCTCGTCGAATTCGCGCAGCTCCTCGTTCACCTTTTCGCGCGGGCCCCGGGCATCGGGCCAATCGAAGCCGACGGCGCCGGCTTTTTCGCCCGCGCGCTGCGCGCGCAGGAGCGCGGGGGCGCTCTTCGGGATGCCGTCGAGCGCGCCGTGTTTGCCCTTCGCCGCCTTCTCGACGGCCTTGAGCTTGGCCCAGTTACCCAGCACGGCCTCGGCATCCTTCGCGACGGCGTCGCCGAAGACGTGCGGGTGCCGGCGCACGAGCTTCGTGACGATGCCGCGTGCGACGTCGTCGATGCCGAACTTGCCCTCGGTGAAACGCAGCTCGGACTGAAACACGATCTGCAGCAGCAGGTCGCCCAGCTCCTCGCAGTGATCGTCGGCGTCGCCCGCGACGAGCGCGTCGACGACCTCGTAGGTCTCCTCGACGAGGTAGGGGACGAGCGTCTCGAGCGTCTGCTCGCGATCCCATGGGCAGCCGTCAGGCGCGAGCAGCCGCTGCATGAGGCCGACGAGCTGGCTGACCTCCGCGCCCGTTTGCTTGCCGGGCCGGGGCGTCAGATCGGGCAACGCAATCACGTCGGGCTTGGCGTCGTCACTCACGGCGCGAAAGTCTACACGTTGAACCAGCGCACACCGCGTGCTATCTGCGATCCAGTTTGACTACACCCTCCCTGAACGCAGACGCCGTCACCGACCGCGTAACCCTCGATGACAACCGCGTCGCGCTGTCGCTCTACGGCGAGCGCAACGGCAACCTCAAGCTCATCGAACGCGAGACCGGCACGGAGGTCCACGCGCGCGGCAACGAGCTGACGTTCGTGGGCGCGGCCGACGCCGTGAGCGTCGCGCGGCGCCTCGTCGAGCAGCTGTATGCCATGGCGCGCGGCGGGACGCCCATCAGCCCCGAGGACATCGGCCGCGCCGCCATCGCGCTGCGTGCCGACGCGGGCGTCGACCTGCGCGACGTCTTCGGCGACACGATCCTCGTCGCGGGCCGGGCGCGCCCCATCGCCCCCAAAGGCCTCGCGCAGAAGCGCTACGTCGACGCCATCCGCACGCACGATCTCGTGTTCGGCGTCGGGCCCGCGGGCACGGGCAAGACCTACCTCGCGATGGCGCTCGCCGTCCGCGCGCTGCTCGAGAAGAAGTGCAAGCGCATCATCCTCGCGCGCCCCGCCGTCGAGGCGGGCGAGCGCCTGGGCTTCCTGCCCGGCAGTATGGAGGAGAAGGTCTCGCCGTACCTGCGGCCGCTCTACGACGCGCTCCACGACATGATGGACTACGAGAAGGCCGATCAGCTCATCGCGCGCGGGGTCATCGAGGTCGCGCCCATCGCCTTCATGCGCGGCCGCACGCTCAACGACGCGTTCGTCATCCTCGACGAGGCGCAAAACACGACCGGCGAGCAGATGAAGATGTTCCTCACGCGCCTCGGCTTCGACTCGACGGCCGTCGTCACGGGCGACGTCACGCAGATCGACCTGCCCGATAACCGCCGCTCGGGCC
>DATAZS010000332.1:0-7385 GCA_036271915.1 Polyangia bacterium | reverse complement strand
GACCGGTCGTGCATCCGAGGACCACGAGGCGCTTCGGACGATGCTCGGCATACACGATCGAGAAGAGATCGCGCAGCACGGCCGACTGCCCGACGGCGTCCATGTGAGCTTCGTAGTCCGCGGCGGGGATCTGCAGCCAGGGGTTGTCCATTCCCTCGATCCTCCGCGGTCACCTACGGCGGCTGAGTAGAAGGCAGAGCGCGGCCGACGCGTGCCGCGCTAGTACCGGATGTCGACGAGCGTCTTCTTGCGCAGCTCGGCGAGGTAGCTCTTCGTCTGCTTCTCCATCTCCTTTTGGCGGAGCTGGATGCGGATGTCGTCCTGCATCGCCGACAACGGCTTCGCGTCGCCGACCTTGCGCGAGATGAGCTTGATGACGTGGAAGCCGCGGTCGGCGCGCACGGGGCCGGCCAGCTCGCCGGGCTGCATGCTGAAGACGATCTCCTCGATCGCCTTCGGCAGCATGTCCTTGCCGAACATGCCCAGGTCGCCGCCGTCGCCGCGCGTGGCGGCGTCGTCGGAGTATTGCTTTGCCAGCTTCGCGAAGTCCTCGCCGCCCTTGGCGCGGTCGAGCAGCTTCTTCGCCCACGCCTGCTTCTCGGCGACCGTCGCCGCGTCGGCGCCGTCGGGGATCGCGACGAAGATGTGGCTCGCGCGCACCTGGACGTTGCCGCCGTCCTTCATGTGACGCTCGTAGTAGCCCTTGACCTCCTCGTCGGAGATCGAGACGCGCGAGCCCACGGCGATGTTGAGCACGCGGTAGCGCAGCAACTGGCGCTTGAGGTCGGCGCGGTAGCCGGCCATCGACATGCCCTGGCCGCGCAGCGCCTCTTTCAGCTGGTCGTCGTCGAGGCTGTTCTGCTTCTTGATCTCTTCGATCGACTGGTCGACTTGCTCGTTCGTGACGCTGAGCTTGAGGTCGGTCGCCTGCTGCAGGATGAGCTCGTCGTCGATGAGGCGGTCGAGGACCTCGCGGCGCAACGCCGTCGCGCGCGCCGCGCGCTTCGCGGGGTCGCCAATCTTGCTCGCGTCGGCGAGCATGGGCGCGGCCTTCTCCTCGACCTCGCTCGCGAGGATGATGTTGTCGCCCACGACGGCGGCGACCTTCTCGACGAGGCGCGCGTCGGCGCGGCCGGAGAGCGTGAGCATCGCTCCGAGCGCGAGCCCGCACGCCGTGACCGCGCCGCGCTTCACGGCTTCTTACCCTGCAACAGCGTGCGCTGCTGAGGGGGCATGTTGCCCGGCATCGCGCCCGGCATGCCCGGCATCGCGCCCGGCATGCCGCCCGGGAACATCGAGTGCGGGTCGTGGCCGGCGCCGCCCTCGGTGCCGTTCTCGATGACGACCTTGCCGAGGTTGACGTCGTTGACCTCGATCTTCGTGTTCTTCTTGAGGTCGGCGATGAACTCGTCGAGCTTCTTCGTGCGCGTGTCGCGGAACAGGCGCTGCTGGATCTGGCGCTTGACCTCGGGCAGCGGGCGGTTGAAGCCCGGGCGCTTCTGCGTGAGCTTGAGGACGACCCAGCCCTTGTCCGTCTTCACGGGCGGCGCGACGTCGCCCACGTCGGCCAGCTTGAACGCCGCCTCGACGACGGGCTTCGGGAACGCCGTCGAGTCCTTGTCGAAGAACGTGAGGTCGCCGCCGCGTGCCTTCGACTCTTCGTCCTCGGAGTACTTCGTGACGAGGTCGCGGAAGCCCTTCTGGTCGGCGCCGGCCGTCTTCGGCTGCCCCTTGGCTTCGGCGTAGGCCTTCTTGGCCTTGGACTCGTCCTTGACGAGGATCTCGCTCACGCGGACCTCGTCCTTCTTGTTGAACTCTTCGGGGTGATCCTTGTAGTACTTCTCGACGTCGGCGTCGGGGACGTCCTCGACCTTGATCTTCGACTCGAAGTCCTTCTGCAGGAACTTCGAGATCATCTGCTGCTTCATGACCCGCTCGACCTCGGGGTCCTTGTCGTAGCCGCGCTTCTTCGCCTCGTCGGCCATGACCTCGAAGCGAATGAGGTTGTCGAGGAACTCCTTCTTCTTCTCGATCGTCGTGTAGCGCGCGCGGATGAACGGCGACTGCTTGTTGATGCGCTCCTGCACGTCGCCCACGGTGATCGTCGAATCGCCGATCTGCGCGACGACCTGCGACAGATCGCCCTTGTCCTGCGAGGGCTTGATCTCGCCTTTCTTGCAAGCGGGCGAAGCCACGGCTGCGGCGAGCAGAAGCGCGAAAGGGACGCGAGACGAAGAGAAGAGGGCGGTTCGCATGCGGCAGAGATTACACACCTTCGGCGTCAGATCCAGCGGATCGGACCGGGCGAGACGGCGTGGGCCGCGGCGTTCAGTCGCACGGCGAAGTGAAGGAGCGCGTTCACGGCCGTTATGACTCCGGCAGACAGCAAAAGGCTGCCTGTCGTCGTGATCCTGAACGAGGCGAGCACCTTGTCGGTGAGCCACAGCAGCACCGTGTTCACGATGAACGGGATGAAGAAGAACAGCAGCCCCAGCGTGAGGATCGCGGGGACGACGAGCATCACCTTGAGGAACCACGCGAGGAAGAAGTTCAGGACGCTGAACACGATGGCGACGACGAGCGCCGTGCCGGCGGTCTTGATCTGGACGTCGGGCAGCAGGCGCGCGAGCGCGAGGATCGTGAGCGTGAGGATGGCGAGGTGGATGAGCACGTACATGCGCGCGAGCCTAGCAGGCGGCCGCGCGAGATCTTTGCCCACGCGCACGCGACCTGATAATTTGTTCAGTCATGCTGCGGTCGACGTTTCAGCTCGTGCGCGGCGTGGGTCCGGGCGCGGAGCGGAAGCTCTGGCGCGCGGGGGTCGCGCGGTGGGACGACTTCGACGGCGCGACGGCGGCCGTCAACAAGACGGCGCGGCCCCGGTTGGCGGCGGCGGTCGGCGCGGCGTCTGAGGCACTCGCTCGCCGCGACATCGAGGCGCTCGCGCGCCTGCTGCCCGTCGCCGAGCACTGGCGCCTGCTGGGCGCGTTCGGTGACGACGCGGTCTACCTGGACATCGAGACGTGCGACGACGTGTGGGGGCGGCAGAGCGTGTCGGCGATCGGCGCGCTCGATCGCGACGGCCCGCGGCTCTTGCTCGCGGGCCGCGACCTCGAAGAGTTCCCGGCGCTCGCGGCGAAGTGGAAGATGCTCGTGACGTTCAACGGGTCGTCGTTCGACGTGCCCGTGTTGCGGCGCGCGTTCCCCGAGTGGACGCCGCCCGCGGCGCACGTCGACCTGCGCCACGCGCTCGCGCGGCTCGGCCATCACGGCGGCCTCAAGGCGATCGAGGACGAGATCGAAGAGCTCGCGCTCGCGCGCCCCAGTCACCTGCGCGGCGTGAACGGCTGGACCGCCGGCACGCTGTTTCGCCGTGGCCGCGAGGGCGACACGCGCGCGCTGCGTTTGTTCTGCGAGTACAACCTCTACGACGTCATCAACCTGCGCACGCTCGCGGCGTACGCGTACAACGCGCTCGCGGCGGAGGAGATCGAGGCATCACCGGCGCTGCGCGATCACGTCGAGGCGCTCGTCGTCCCGCGGCGCGGCGACGTGCTCTACGACGTCACGAAGATCCTGCTCGCGCTTTGAGCGACAATTCGACTCATGAGCTCACGGACTCGGTGCGCGCTCGTCCTCGTGTCGGTGTTCGTCGCCAGCTGTGGAGCGACGTCGCTCTCCAAGCCTGACGCCCAAGCCGATCGACCGGCGATCGACGGACACGCAGACGCTGACGGCAGCGTGGATCGCAACGACGCGCTCGCCACGAATGAGGTCGGCGCACCGGACGCAGAAACCTGTCCCGAGATCAGCGACGAATACGCGGCTGCGCTGGCGTCCGTGAGGCGTTGCGATCCGACGGCGCCTTCGCAATGCGGCCACCTGGTCCCCGCGTCGCTCTACTGCGGCTGCCAAGACTCGGTGACCGACTCGTCGGCGGTGGACGCGATCGCGGCCCGCTTTCACGACGCCGGCTGCACCTTCGCGTCCAACCCGCTCGGCGGATGCGTCTTGGGGTGCCTCGTTTTCCCAATGGGGACGTGCGAGGCGCAGAGCAACGGCGCATTTCTTTGTACGGGGCAGCCTGCGCCGGGGACCTAGGTCGCGATGCCCGCAAAAACCCAACCCGAGCGAACGATCGGCAAGCAGGTCGTTGGGCCCACCAACCGGGCCCGAGGCTTTGCCTGGTTCAGCGCCGCGCCGGCCGCGCCGGCTTGCGTTTGAGCTGTGAGCGAAGCGCTGCGTTCACGGCCTTCGACGTCTTGAATGCGTCCGCCACGTCGGGAGCCAAGACGACGACGTTCGTGCCGCGAGCGAAGCTGGCCGCGTACTTTCCACGGACCCCGCCAGAAAAGTCGTATTCGGACCTGAGCTCGTCGGAGTCCTGCTTCGCCTTCTTAGTCGCTGGCATAGGTCCGTCGCTCTCGTCGAGTGGCAAGTCTAGCACTGATGATTCGAATGTTGCCGCGGCGATCGGTGTGCGCCACCACGACCAATCGACTCGCGTGCGTCGCACCGAGGAGAAGGAACCGATCCTCGTCTTCCGAATGGTCGGGATCGAACCGAGTGATCGAAAGAGGATCCGCAAACACGGTGGCCGCCTCTTCGAATGACACACCATGCTTGGCCAGGTTGCGTCGCGCCTTCGCCGGATCCCACTCGAATCGCATCCCCTGAGCGGTCCGCTCACGGTCCGGACTTGAACGTGTCGCAGTCGCTGACGCGCCCGCGCGCGAGGCCCGTGCGCAGCCACTTCACGCGCTGCGCGGACGTGCCGTGCGTGAACGAGTCCGGGACGACGCGGCCCTGCGTCTCTCGCTGAAGCGTGTCGTCGCCGATCGCCGTCGCGGCGCGCACGGCGGTGTCGACGTCGCCGGCCTCGAGGAGGTGGTGAGTTTGGTTCGCGTGGAAGGCCCAGACGCCAGCGAGGCAGTCGGCCTGCAGCTCGACCTCGACGGAGGTGTGGTTGATGGCGGTGCGCGACGCGCCCTGGCGCTCCTGGTCGACGCGCGCCGAGATGCCGAGCAGGTTCTGCACGTGGTGGCCGACCTCGTGGCCGATGACGTAGGCCTGCGCGAAGTCGCCGGGCGCGCCGAAGCGCTGCGCGAGCTCGCGGAAGAACGACAGGTCGAGGTACACGCGGCGATCTTCAGGGCAATAGAACGGGCCCATGGCGGCGCTCGCCGAGCCGCACGCCGAGTCGACGGCGTCGGAGAACAACACGAGCTTGGGCGCGACGTAGCGCGCGCCGCTGCCGGGGAGGACGGCTGACCACACGTCCTCGGTGCTGCCGAGCACGGCCTTCACGAAGTCGACGCGCTCATTGTCGCGCGGGTCGGCGGGCTGCGTGGGCGCGCCCGTGTCGGCGCCGCCACCGAGCAGCGCGCGGATCACGCTGGGCGGCGCGCCCAGCAACGCGGCGACGATCGCGACGATGATGGCGCCGCCGCCCACGACGCCGCGTCCGGAAACGCCGCGGCGGTCTTCGACGTTGTCGCTGCGGCGCTCGTCTTCCCACCTCATGAGGTGACCAACGTATGTCCGCGGCGCGCGCTTTGAAAGAGGGACGTCACGTCATGAGCGCGCGCAGGTCGCCGAGGCGCGCGCGGGCCGCGGGCATGCGGTCGTGCTTCTCCGCGTCGGTGAAGGCGTATGACAGGCGCATGTCGGGCGAGAGCTTCCAGCGGCTGCCTTTGCTTTGCACGAGCTTGAGCACCTTCGCGGGCTCGAGGCGCGTCGTCTCGCCCAGCGTGAAGACGACGCGCGTCGGCGACAGCTCGTAGCCCTCGGCGCCCAGCGCGCGCACGAGCGTCTTGTCGATCATGACCTCGCCCAGCAGGCGCGCCTCGTCGGGGAGCGGGCCGTAGCGATCCTCGAGCTCGTCGAGCACGGCGTGCACGGCGTCCTCGTCGTGGGCCTGCGCGAGGCGGCGGTAGAAGTCGAGGCGCTGGCCCGTGTCGGGCAGATAGTCGTCGGGCAGGAACGCCGGCACGTCGACCGTGATCTCGGGATCGAGCTCGCGCTTGATGGGCTCGCCCTTCAACTCGGCGACGGCCTCCTCGAGGATCTTCGCGTAGGCCTCGAAGCCGACGGCGGCCACCGAGCCGTGCTGGCGATCGCCGAGCAGCTCGCCCGCGCCGCGGATCTCCAGATCGTGCGTCGCCACTTGAAAACCCGCGCCCAACTCCGTGAAGCGCTGGAGGACGGCGAGGCGCGCCTTCGCCTCGGGCGTCATCTTCCCTTCGTCGGGCACGACCAAGTAACAGAACGCGCGCTCGCGCGAGCGGCCGATGCGTCCGCGCAGCTGGTACAGCTGCGCGAGGCCGAAGCGATCGGCGCGGTTGACGATCATCGTGTTGGCGCGCGGGATGTCGAGGCCGCTCTCGATGATCGTCGTGCACACGAGGATGTCGAACTTGCCGTCGACGAAGTCGACCATGACCTTCTCGAGCTCGCCCTCGGGCATCTGGCCGTGGCCGATGCCGACGCGCGTTCCCGCGGGCGCGAGCGCGCGGATCTTCTCGGCCTCCTTCGCGATGTCGTCGACGCGGTTGTGCACATAGAAGGCCTGGCCGCCGCGCGCGAGCTCCTTGGCGAGCGCGTCGCCCAGCAGCGCCGGATCGAAGCGCGACACGAAGGTACGGATCGCGAGCCGGTCGGCGGGCGGCGTCGCGATGACGGAGATCTCGCGCAGGCCGCCCATCGCCATCTGCAGCGTGCGCGGGATGGGCGTCGCCGTGAGCGTGAGGACGTCGACCTGCGTGCGCAGCTCTTTGAGACGTTCCTTGTGCGCGACGCCGAAGCGCTGCTCCTCGTCGACGACGATGAGGCCGAGATCCTTGAAGCGCACGTCGCGCGACAGCACGCGGTGCGTGCCCACGACGACGTCGACGTTGCCAGCGGTGAGCCCCGCGATCGTCTTCGCCTGCTCGGCCTTGGCGCGGAAGCGCGACAGGCCCGCGACGCGCACGGGGAAGTCGGCGAAGCGCTCGCCGAAGGTTTGCAGGTGCTGCTCGGCGAGCACCGTCGTGGGCGCGAGCACGGCGACCTGCTTGCCGCCCAGCACGGCGAGCAGCGTCGCGCGCAACGCGACCTCGGTCTTGCCGTAGCCGACGTCGCCGCACACGAGGCGATCCATGGGCACGCCGTTCTGCATGTCGGTGAGCACGGTCTCGATGGCGCGCGCTTGATCGGGCGTCTCGTCGAACGGGAACGTCTCTTCGAATTCGTGAAAGGTCGCGTCGGGCGCGGGGAAGGCGTGGCCCGCGAGCGCGGCGCGCTGCGCGTACAGCTGCAGCAGCTCCTCGGCGATCTTGCGCGCTTCGGCCGAGACGCGGCGGCGCTTGTCGGCCCACGTTTTTCCACCGAGCTTGTCGAGGCGGACG
>DATAZS010000331.1:0-5110 GCA_036271915.1 Polyangia bacterium | reverse complement strand
ATGTTCTGCGCCTCGCGCGAGACGAGGCCCTGCACCTCGGCCGTCTTCGCGGCGACCTGCCGCTCGAGCTCGTCGTACGCGGTCTGCGCGCGCGCCTCGGTGTCGTCGGCGGAGCGGAGGACGGGCGTGACGCGCGCGGCGTACGCCTGGAGCTTGCCGCCGGCGGCGCCGCCCGCGGCGAGGCGCACCTCGTTGTTCAGCGCCTCCGTGTATTGCTTGCGCACCTCGGCGTCCTCGATGAAGCGCTGATCTCCGAAGCCGACCTGCACCTTGCCCGCGTTCACCTGCTTGCGCAGGACCTCCATCTCCTGGCGGAAGAGGCCGAGCTCGTGCTCGTTTTGCTTCAGCTCGTCCTCGAAGCGCACGACGGTCTGCGCGTCGCGCACGACGCCGGACTGCGGGCCCTCGTGGAGCACGCGCCGGAGGCCGTTGACGGTGGCCTGCAACGTGTCGACCTGGAGCTGGAGCCGCTGGAGCGCCTGCGACGCCTGGTTCCACTGCCGCTGCGCCTGCTCGTCGCGCGTCGCGAAGTCCGAGTCGGTGACGGGCAAGAGCGCGAGGCGCTTCTCGAGCGCGCGCCGCTTCGCGCGCCACGTCGCGATCTCGCCGGCGAGGGCGCCGTCGTCCACGTCGTCCATGCCCTGGCCGATCGCGGCGCGAGACAGCTCGATGCGGTTCATGATCGAGAGCGCGCGCTCCTCGCCCGCCTTGAGCTCGGGGAAGGCGCGCACGCGGTTCGGCGACGCGAGCACGGCGTTCAGGCGCTCGATGAGCTCGTTCGACTGCTTGATGAGATCGCGGCATTGCTGCACGTCGTCGATGACGGCGAACGCGGCGGGCCCGTCCTCCTCCTCGCGCGCCCACTGCACGGCGAGCGGCGGCAGGAGGGAGTTGTTGTCGAGCGAGTCGAGCTGCTCCTGGCTGAGCTTGTCGTAGTAGACGGCGGGGTTGCTCGTCGAGCCGAGGAAGTTGTCGACCTTGGTGCGCATCGGCTCGTAGGTCGTGCGCGCCGTCTCGTACACCTTGAGCGACTTGTCGAACTGGCCGGCGCGCAGCATGAGGTCGGCGCGGAGGAGCTGACCGTCGGCGATGTTCTGGCTGTTCGGCTCGGCGATGGCGAGCACCTCGAGCGCGCGCTGCGCGCGGTCGACGTCGCCGAGGCGCACGTAGACCCACGCGAGCTCGTACAGCATGGTCCCGAACTCGGGCGACGCGCGGTCGACGTGGTTGTAGGCCTGGACCGCCTGGTTCCACTGATCGGCCTCGTAGAAGAGGCGACCGATCGCGATCCACGACAGGTCGATCACGTGCCGGTGGTCCTCGGTGTCGCCGGGGAGCTGCGTCACGCGCTGGAACTGCGCGACGGCCGCGGCGTAGCGGGTCGGCGGGACCTCGGGGCGCTCCTCGCCCTCCTTCAACGGCTGGGGCGGCGGCGTCGCCTCCTTCACGAGCACGACGCCGAGGAGGTACTGCGCCTGGTGGGCGTACTCGCTCTTCGGGTCGACCTGCGCGAGCGCGGCGCGCGCGCCGCCATAGTCCTTGCGCGCGAGGAGGCCCTTGCCGCGCGCGTAGGCGAGGCCGCTCGAGACGGCGCCCGGCGGCACGCGGTTCATCGAGGCGAAGATCTCGTCGAGCGCGGTGTAGTCCTTGATGCGGACGGCGATGTCGACGAGGCGCTGCAGCGCCTTGCCCTGGTAGGGCGCGAACCGCGGCTCGTCGCCGTGGGCGACGACGGCCTTGAACGTGCGGCGCGCGGAGAGGTACTGGCGCGACCGGTAGTACGTCTCGCCGAGCAGGGCCATCGCGTCCGGGTACGACTGCGCGTCGTTCGGATATTTCTCGATGACCTCGTTCAGGACGGCGGCCGCGCGGTTGTAGTCCTTCGAGCCGATGAGCAGCGTCGCGTCGGCGATGCGCGCCTGCGGCGAGCGCTCGTCGGCGCGTGATTTGTCGACCGCGGACTTGATCGTCGGCAGCTGCGACGACGCGATGCCGATCTGCTGCTGCGCGGACGCGAGCGCCTTCTCGGAGTCGAGCGCGAGCGCGGTCGTGGACCCGAGCGCGCCCGCGAGCAGCGCCGCGACCGCGACGAGCGACCGAGCGCGGCGCGGGGTCGCGCCGGTGTTCGCTACGACTGCGCTCCACCTACGGTGGGACATCGGCTTGTTCATGACGGCCTCGCGGGGTTCAGGGGACCGTCTTCGCGGCGCCGGGCGGCGGCGCGCCGGGCGCGCTGTCGACGAGGCCCGTCCGGACCTTCTCGGTGTAGCGGATGGCGGGGCGCTCCTCGAGCGGGGTGGTCACGCCGCCCTTCTCGTAGCCGACGACGTTGAGATCGATCGTCTTGCCCTCGACCGCGGTGAACGAGTGGCTCGACTTCACCTCGAACCGGTAGCCGCGCAGGTACGAGAACACGCCGTATCCGTTGCCCTGCAGGTTCACGAGCACGCTGAGCGTGTGGTCGCCCGGCGGCACGGAGCCGTTGAAGATCGGGATTTCCTGCTGCTCGGCGAGCGCGCCCGACTGGTCGGTCTTGTTGTACTGGACCGCGCCGTCGAGCACGACGAGCAGGCGCGTCACGCGGAACGCGCTCGAGAACTCGTTGCCGAAGTGGATGCCCGCGCGCGAGCCCGCGCCGCCGCCGGAGAGGATGGTGTCGCTGAGCAGCGAGAGGCGCGTGTGGCTGCGCCGGATCTGCTCCTTGAGCTCGTCGATGCGCTGCTCGAGGTCGCGGAGGCGCACCGCGTACGTCGGCCCGTCCATCGGGATCGACGACGGCGTGGGCGGCGGCGCAGCGGCCGCCTTGCCCGACAAGGCGGGCGCGGGCGTCGCTGCGAGCGCGACGTGCGACGCTGCCGGGGCTGCCGACGCGGCCAGCTTCACCGCAGGGGGGCCTTTCGGCTGGGCCGCGGCGGTGCCTTGCGTCGTTCCCACGATGGGGAGCAGAGCCAGCAAGGACGCCCCCGCCCCGAGCGCCAGCGTCTTCTTAAGTCCCATGAAGTCAGCCCCTTGTGTGCGTAGGTCGCTGCGGCCACCGTGGCGCGACCGCGTGAACGGCTCGAGAGTCGACGGGCGCCTTCGCGCGAGTTTCCGCGTTCTGGCGTTGCGCAGCGCGCAGTCTAGTTGGGGTAGCGTCGCTTCCGCAACGACCGTCGCCGCGAGAACCGGCCGCAGTCTCCCGGAAGTTTCGTGTGTAGGCACACTTCGGGTTCGGCCCGACAGACGCACCGGGCGTCGCGCGGGGTGCGCTCGCCCTCTGCGCGGGGCCGGTGCTAGGGTGCACGCGCGCCGGGCGGGGAGAACTTCGCGCCGCGCGATGCGTCCCATGGGGTGTCCCTCAGCGTCGTCGTCCCCCTGGCAGCCGCCTTCCCTGCGCGAACCGTGGCGCGTCGAGCGTCGTCGGGGTTGATGGTGGACCCGTCGGACGAGGCGCTGATGATGCGGTTCCAGGCGGGCGATCGCACGGCGTTCGCGTCGCTCGTGCGGCGGCACAAGATCACGCTCTTCAACTTCGTCTTGCGCAGCGTGCGCAGCCCGCAGACGGCCGAGGACCTCGTGCAAGACGTGTTCGTGCGCATCGTCCAGAGCGCGGGGGACTTCAAGCACGAGGCGCGATTCACGACGTGGGCCTACGCGATCGCGCGCAACATCTGCATCGACCACCTGCGCAAGATGTCGCTGCGGCGGCACCCGTCGCTCGATCAGCCGTCTGGCCCCGACGACGCCGGGCCGACGCTGCTCGATCGCACGCCCGACGGCCACCCGGGCGCGAGCGTCGAGCGCGCGGCGATCGGCGCCGAGCTCTCGCAGCGCATCGCGCGGTGCGTCGAGTCGCTGCCCGCCGAGCAGCGCGAGGTCTTCTTGCTCCGCGAGCTGGCGAACGTGCCGTTCAAGGACATCGCGGAGATCACGGGCGTGCCGGAGAACACGGTGAAGAGCCGCATGCGCTACGCGCTCGAGCGGCTGCAGGAGGCGCTCGCCGAGTACGAGGACTACGCGCGCGCGCTGCGCTGAAGGTCGCCCTGACGCGCTCGATGAACTAGAAGAAGATCGGCCGGAAAGAAGCCATGGACTGCGAGAAATTCGACCTCCACGTGATGGACGCCTTGTACGACGAGCTCGACGAGCTCACGTACGCGGCGCTCCGCCGTCACGTCGAGGGCTGCTCGCGGTGCGGCGCGGTGTGGAGCGAGCTCCGCGCCACGCGCGAGGTCGGGGTGCTGCCCATCGTGCAGCCGAGCGACGACCTCGAGGCGCGCGTGCTCGAGGCGGCGCTCGCCGCGCAGAAGACGACGCCGTTCCCGCGCAAGGTGCTGCGCGCGCTCTCGTGGGCAGGCAGCCACGCGATGCGGCCGCAGCTCGCGATGGCGGCGCTCTTCTTCCTCGTCATCGGCTCGAGCCTGCTGCTCCTCCGCGCGCGCCCGGGCACGCCCGGCGCGCCGATGCGCGTGACCGAGCGCGGCGCCCCGGCTCCCGACGAAGAACCCCCGGCGGCCACGGCTGCGCCCGCGCCCGCGCCCGCGTCGCCCGGCGTCGCCCAGCGGGCCGAGGAGTCGGAGGCGAAGCAGAAGGACGCGCCGAAGGAGCGCGAGCGCGACAAGGACGCCGCGACCGACGCGAAGGCTGCCCTCGCCGACGCGCGCGCCACCCGCGACAAGAGCGGCTGCGGCGCGGCCGTCGGCAAGTTCGACGAGGTCGGCGGCCGCTTCCCCGCGACCGCCGCCGCGGCCGACGCGATGTGGGAGGAGGCCGTGTGCTACCGGAGCCTCGGCGAGCCGACGAAGGCGCGCGAGCTCCTCCTCGCGCTGAAGGCGAACGGCGCCTACCGCGACCGCGTCGAGCAGGAGCTCTCTGCCGAGCCGCAGATGAACGGGAACGCACAGAACGTCGTCGCGACGCGCGCGCCCGCGCACGCCGCCCCGCCGGCGGCGCAAGCCGCGGCCGCGCCGCTCGCGAGCGCCGCGCCGAGCGCGACGCCCAACGCCGCAGCCGAGGCGACGAGCGGCAGCGCGTACCGCCACGGCGCGGCCGCGCCGAGGGCGAAGGCGGCGAAGGCCCCCGCCACCGAGCCGCCCGCGACGCCGCCGAAGGCCGCCATCGACAACGCCGC
>DATAZS010000330.1:0-4603 GCA_036271915.1 Polyangia bacterium | reverse complement strand
CGCTTGCGGCCCGCGGGCTTCTCCTTGGCGCCCGCGAGCAGGCTCTCGAGCTCCCTGTCGTTCGCGGACGCGCGCTTCTTGCTGGGCGCATCCTCCTCGCGCAGCAGCTTGTCGATGAACTTGTCGTCGGCGGGCTTGCTCGCCGCCACGGGCGCCTGCGCCGCGGCCGTCTCGAGCTTCGGCGAGATCTCTCTCTCGCGGCTTGCGTCGGCGTTCGACTTCTCGTCGGTCAGCAGCGAGACCTCGGTCTTCTTCGTTCTCTCGGCTCTCTCGGCCTTCTCGGGCTTGGGAGCAGGCGCCGCGGCGTCGAGCGCGGCTTGCTTCTCCTTATCCTTCTCCGCCTTCTCGGTGATGGCGTGCGCGCGCGCGATCTTGTCGAGCTCGGCGCGCTTGCTGTCGGGACCCATCACCTTGTCTTCCCACTGCAGCTGCTTCGTCATCGACTTGTCGTCGGCGCGCAGCTCGCTGGGCTTCGCATCCTTGGAGTCTTTGAAGTTTTTGGAGTCTTTATGACTGTGGTTCTTTTGAGCGGCCGCCGCGCGCTTGGACGAAGCGGCGTGTGCGACGGGCCCAAACCAAGCGCTGCTCATGCCGGCGGCGGCGATGGCGGTACAGACCAAAAGCTTCGACCGCATCGATGAACCTCCACGGAGGGGCGAGGGGGTACGGAATTTCATTATCCGCGCTCTCATTGGTTTGACAAGCTGGATTCAGGCGACTTTGCCACCTCTGTAGGTGGCTCTACGCGGCGAATTCCGTGTCCGCGCGTTCGAGCCCTCGCGGATGCAACAAACCAGCGGAGCCCGGCGCGCGGAGGACCTCCAAGGTTCAGGGTATTCAGCCGATGGGACGCTTCGCAAAGAATGCCGTCGGGCCCTTCATACGAATCGGGCCCGGGCGGCCTGCCGCGGGGCGCCAGCATCGGCCGGTACGTCGTGCTCGGGCTCGTGGGGCGCGGAGGCATGGGCGAGGTCTACGCCGCCTATGATCACGAGCTCGACCGCAAGGTCGCGGTCAAGCTCCTGCGCGTCAAGCCCGGCAACGGCGTATCGCTCGCCGAGGGCCGGCAGCGAACGTTGCGCGAGGCGCAGGCCATCGCGCGGTTGTCGCACTCGAACGTCGTCATCGTCTACGACGTCGGGACGTTCGAGGATCAGGTCTTCATCGCGATGGAGTTCGTCGACGGCAACACCGTGACGTACTGGATCCAGTCGCAGGCGCGCACGTGGCAAGAGGTCCTGCGCGTGTTCTCGGCCGCGGGCCGCGGGCTGCAGGCGGCGCACGACAAAGAGCTCGTGCACCGCGACTTCAAGCCCGACAACGTCATGGTCGGACGTGACGGCACGGTGCGCGTCATGGACTTCGGGCTCGCGCGCCAGGTTGGAGAACGATCCGAGCGGCCGCCGTCGCGCTCCGCGGACGACGCGGCCGCGATGCTGGGCGACGACGAGGCGCTCGCGACGATCGTCATCAATCAGGAGGCCGCGCAGAGCTCGGACACGCAGGATCCCCTGAACCAGTCGGGCCTCTTCGACACGCAGCTCACGCGCACGGGCGCCATGATGGGGACGCCGGCGTACATGTCGCCCGAGCAGTTCCTGGGCACCGTGACCGACGCGCGCACCGATCAGTTCAGCTTCTGCATCGCGCTGTACGAGGCGCTCTACGGTGAGCGGCCCTTCGGGGGCAACAGCATGTTCGCGCTCACGGCCAACGTCGTGCAGGGCAACGTCAAAGAGGCGCCCGCGGGCACGAAGGTACCGCCGTGGGTGCGCCGCATCCTGCTGCGCGGCCTGCGCCCGAACGCAGAGGAGCGGTTCCCGTCGATGCGTGCGCTCCTCGAGGCGCTCGACAAGGATCCGGCGGTCGCGCGACGTCGCCGCGCTCTCACGATCGCGGCCGCGCTCGTCCCGCTCGCCGTCGCGCTCGGCGTGCGCCAGAGCGTCGCGAGCCACCACGCCGTTTGCGGCAGCGGCACCGAGCGCCTCGCGGGGGTCTGGGAGCTGCGCGACGCCACAGGCGCGGAATCGCCGCGGCAGGCGGCGGTGCACCACGCGTTCCTCGCGACGAAGAAGACCTACGCCGCCGACGTGTACGCCAGCGTCGAGCGCATCCTCGGCAATTACGCGAAGAGCTGGGCCGGCATGTACCACGAGGCGTGCGAGGCGACGCAGGTGCGCGGCGAGCAATCTGCCGACGTGCTCGACCTGCGCATGTCGTGTCTGCAGGAGCGCCTCGACGGGCTGCGCGCTCTCACGCAAGTGTTCAGCGACGCGACGGGCGAGGTCGTCGAGAACGCGGTCGGCGCGTCGACAGCGCTCGGCACGCTCAATCGGTGCGCCGATGTGCCGCTCTTGCGCGCCGTCGTGCGTCCGCCCGAAGATCCCGCGACGCGCGCGCGCGTCGACGATCTGCGGCGGCAGCTCGCCGATCGCAAGGCCCGCTACGACGCGGGCCGGTGGCGCGACGGCGCAGACACCGCCGATCGATTGCTGGCCGAGGTGAGAGCCGTCGGCTACCAGCCGCTCGTCGCTGAGACGTTGGCGTTCTTCGGCGCGCAGCGCATGAGCCTGGACGATCCGGCGCGCGGGGCCACGGAGCTCGAAGAATCGTTCCGGCAGGCCGACGCCTCTCGACACGACGACGTTCGCGTCATCGCGGCGTCGACGCTGGTCTGGGACTACGGCTATCTGCAGGGTAAATATGCTGACGCGCACGCGTGGGCTCGAACGGCTGAGGCGGTCCTCGCGCGCATCGGCGGCCACGAGGTCGAGCGCGCGTGGTTGCTCAATAATCTGGCTGCGGTCGAGGGAGCGGAGGGGCACAGCGAAGAAGCGCTGCACGCGCACCTGGAGGCGCTCGCGCTCAAGGAGAAGGTGCGCGGTCCTGGCTCCGCCGACGTCGGGATCTCGGAGGGCAACCTCGCCATCGTGCTCGAGGATCTCGGGCGCAACCAGGAGGCGCTCGAGCACGTCGATCGGTCCATCGACGTGCTCAGCCGCGGCCTCGGCGCCGAGCATCCCGACGTCGCGACTCAACTCTCGAACCGTGGCGAGATCTTGAACGCGCTCGGGCGGTACCGCGACGCGCGCCTGTCGTTCGAGCGCGCGCGCATCATCTGGGAGCGCGAGCTGGGGCTCGACGCGCGCATCCTCGCCTACGCCCTCACGGGCATCGGCGTGAGCTACCTCGGCGAGCGCGATGCCATGAGCGCCGTCGCGCCGCTCGAGCGCGCCTGGAAGATCCGCGAGGCGAAGGAGACAGATCCCGGGCGGCGCGGCGAGACGCTGTTCGCGCTCGCGCGCGCCTTGTGGGACGCGGATCGCGATCGTCACCGCGCGCAGGCGCTGGGGCAGACGGCGCGCGCGGCCTACGCGAAGGTGGGGCAGCCGTCGATGTCGACGAAGGTCGGCGATGTCGATACGTGGCTCGCGCAGCGCCAAAAGGGCTGACGGCCGCGTCAGAGCCGATCAATCAGTCGTGCGCGGGCGTCGTCGGCTCGTGGGCCGCGGGAGCCGCGGCCGGCTCGGTCGTCGCGGCCGCTGGTGCTGCCTCGTCGGGGCGCCGCACGGTGACGCGCACGAACTCGTCTTTGATCTCGACCTGAGGATCGGTGGCCTCGCCGAGCACGACCCGGATCGTCGTCGCGCCCGTCTGATCGTCCTTCTTGATCCAGAGCTGGCGGAACCCGTCGTGCCGGATGTTGTAGAAGGGCATCGTGATCATCGACTCGCCCTTGGGCAGCGAGATGAGCACGCTCTTCGGCTTCGCGGTCACGTGGTAGGTCGAGCCGTCGATCGAACCTTTGATGGGGATCAAGATTGACGACTTGCCCGGCTCGGGCGAGATGTCCGGCAGGTTCTTTCGCCATGCGTCGCGCGCGATGTCCTTGTCGGCGCTCTTTTCGTGCGTCGCCGACGGCTCGGCCCTGGCCGCATCGGCGGAGGGCTTCGTCTTGTCGTTGTCGAGCGCGACCGGCGCCTCGGGCGCCTCGGCGGCCGAGTGCTTGGGCGTCGCGGCGGGCTCGCGCGTCGGCGTCGGCTCCTTCGGTGGCGACACCTCGGCGGTCGTGGCGTCCGCCTTCGCGGCGTCGGGCACGACGGCGGCGGCGTCCACGACGGGCATCGGCGGCGGGGCGGGCGGGGGCGCGACCACGGCGGCGGGCGACGCCTCCGGCGAGATTGGCGGCGAGATTGGCGGGAGGACGAGCACGCCGAGCCCAAAGACGGCGCCCGCGGTCACGATGGCGGCGGCGAGGCCCGCGGGCCGGATCGCGCCCGATTGGCCGTCGCGGCGTGCGGGATGGGAGGGCGGAGAGTCGGCTCGGCGGGATCTCATAGGTGGCCTCGGGGGCTTCGCGGCGATACGCACGGTGGTGGCGCGCAGTCTGCGCACAGATGGGCGTTTGCGAGGCTACACGATCGTCGTTTACGAGCACAACCCGGGGAAATGATAAATTCGGGGATCTCGCGGCACTAACTTGGAGCCCCCCATGATCGATGTGCTCGTTCGGCGTCCTGGTCGCTCGATGTTTCCTCGTTCGTTGACCTTGTTCGTCGCGCTCGTCGCGGCGACGACGCTCGCTGCGTGTGGACGCAGCGGT
>DATAZS010000329.1:0-20510 GCA_036271915.1 Polyangia bacterium | reverse complement strand
GCCGGTACTTGCGGCTCTCGACGTGGGTCGCCCAGCAGCGGATCGAGCCGCCGTTGATGTTGTTGAGCGACACGGTGACGAGCTTGAGCCCCGCCTCGCGCATGATGTGCTCGAGCACGGCCAGGCTGTAGTACTCGAGGTGCTCGTGACAGATGGTGTCGTAGCTGGTCATCTTCAACATCGTCGGCATGTACGACATCTCGATGCACCAGAGCCCCTCGGGCGCGAGCACCTTCTTCACCGCGCGACCGAAGGCGATCGGATCCTCGAGGTCGTAGAACATCGCGATCGACGTCACGATGTCGCACTGCTTGCCGTCGAGCGCGTGGAAGAGGTCGTCCGACGGGAAGAGATCGTGGATGACGGTGATGTCGGGCGGCACCTCGTTGGCGAGGTCGGAGGGATCGATGCCGAACTTCGTGAAGGTCTTGGGGTAGGCGGCGAGCAGCGTGCCGTCGTTGCAGCCGATGTCGAGCACGCGGGCGGCCGGTTTGCCGAGCAGCTCGGTCGCCTCTTGGGCGATGCCGCGCAGGTGGTTCGTCATCGTGGCGTTGGTGCCCGAGCGGTACCAATAGACCGAGTAGAGGACCTCGGGCGGCACGGTGTGCTCGGTCTGCAGCAGGCCGCAGGCCTTTTCGTCGAGCTCGGGGTTGCAGCGCACGAGTGAGGTCGGCACGCGCCGCATCGGCGGCTCCTGCCGGCCCGGCTTGAGGAACGAGCCCTGCAAGTGTTGCTCGCCGAGGTCGATGACCTTGGTCAGCGAAGGAGACTTACAAACCCGACACGTCGTGCGATGGGTGAGATGCATGGCTGGCCTCGAGCCCCAGCTTATAGTCCGCACCCCTCACGGTGGTCAATCAATCGAGGAGCCCTCGCACCTTCATCTCGAGATCGGCCACGGGCACCTCGTGCTGTGCGCCCGTCGCGAGGTCCTTGATCGTGAGCTTGCCCGTCGCGACCTCGTTGCCGCCCACGATGACGGCGAGGCGCGCCTTCATCTTGTTGGCGCGCTGGAGGTGCTTGCCGGGCTTGCCGCCGCGGTGCTCGATCTCGACGCGCACGCCGCCCGTGCGCAGCTTGTGCGCGAGCGGCAGCGCGAAGGCGAGGGCGGCCTCGTCCATGGGCCCGAAGAACACGCCCAGGCCGGGCTCGAACGCCTCGGCGGGCTCGGCCAGCGCGAGCAGCGTGCGCTCGACGCCGAGGCCGAAGCCGAGCGCGGGCGTCTTCGGCCCACCGAGCGACTCGACGAGGCGATCGTAGCGACCGCCGCCGCACACGGTGTTCTGCGCGCCGAGCTCGCCCGCCGTCGTCTTGAGCTCGAAGATCGTCGCCGTGTAGTAGTCGAGGCCGCGCACGAGCCGCGGGTCGACCTCGTACGCGACGCCGAGCGCCGTCAGGACCTCGCGCACCTTGGCAAAACGCGCGCGCGAGGCGTCGCTCAGGCTGTCGAGCAGCACGGGCGCGCCCGCGACGAGCGCCTGCACGTCGGGGCTCTTCGAGTCGAGGATGCGCAGCGGGTTGGTCTCGAGGCGGCGCCGTGACTCCTCGTCGAGCTTGTCGCGGCACGCCGAGAAGTACGTCACGAGCGCGTCACGATAGGCGGCGCGCTCCTCGGGCTCGCCGAGCGAGTTGATCGTGACCTGCAGAGAGCTTGCGGGCAGGCCGATCTCGACGAGCAGCGCGACGAGCATCGCGATCATCTCGGCGTCGACGGTCGGCTCGTTGACGCCGAACAGCTCGGCGCCCACCTGGTGGAACTGGCGCAGGCGTCCGCGCTGCGCGCGCTCGTGCCGGAACATCGGCCCCATGTAATACCAGCGCGTGACGGGCTCCTGGTTCCACTGCGAGCGATCGATGTACGCGCGCACGGCGGCCGCCGTGCCCTCGGGCCGCAGGCTCACGGACTTCCCGTCGCGATCGTCGAACGTGTACATCTGCTTCTCGACGACGTCGGTGACCTCGCCCACCGAGCGCACGAAGAGCGACGTGTACTCGAGGATGGGCGTGCGCACCTCGCGGTACGCGAACGCCTCGAGGACGTCGCGCGCCTTCTGCTCGAGGAAGTGCCACTTCGACACCTCCGGCGCGCAGATGTCGTTCATGCCTTTGACGCTGGGGGGGACCTCGGCCATGTCGGCCGGTTTGTACCACGAGGTCTCACTCGGTGCGGACGACGGCGGCGCCGAGGCGCTCGACGAGGCGGGCCGTCGCGGCGGCGACGGCGGCGTCGTCGCGGCCGTCGAGCGTGATCTTCACGCGGTAGTCGGCCGCGTCGAGGTGCGGGTACGAGCCGATCTCGACGCTGGGGAACGCGGCGACGACCTCGTCGAGCACGCCCGCGATGGGGCCCTCGGGCTCGCGCGAGTACACGGCGCGCGCGTGGATGGGCGGCGCGCGGAACAGCTCGCGCACGGTCTCGAACTTGCGGCGGAAGATCGACGGCACGCCGGGCAGCACCCACACGTTACCGACGACGACGACGGGCCAGGTCGACCCCGGTCCGCCGGGGCCGTACTCGAGGCGCGCGCCCGTCGGAATGTCCGCCATGCGCAGGTCGCGCTCGTGGAGCATCGCGCCCCCGCGCGCGCGCAGCAGGCCGTCGAGCTCGGCGTTGCGCGCGATCGTCATGCCGAAGGCCGCGCCCACGGCGGCCAGCGTGACGTCGTCGTGGGTCGGCCCCACGCCGCCCGACGTGAACACGTGGTCGTAACGCGCCGAGAGCACGCGCACGGTTGCCGCGATCTCGTCGGCCTCGTCGGGGATGATCTCGACGCGCGCGAGCGTGACGCCGAGCGCGCGCAGCTCTCGCGTCAGATAGCGGGCGTTCTCGTCCTCGACCTTGCCCGACAGCAGCTCGTTGCCGATGAGGAGGATCGCGGCCCGCGGAGGCGCCTGTCGCTGCATGTCCGCAGTCTACAAGTGTGGCTGCTTTCGTGATACATCCAGGTACCGATGGAGCTGTCTAGCTTGGTTCGCTCTCGGGTGTTGGGGACGTGCATTTGGGCCGTGTCGGGGCTGATCGGCGTCGCCGGATGTCACAGCGCCGCCGCGGGCGGAGCAGGGGGCGACGCCGCCGTTGACGCGCCCGAGATCTCGGAGAAGCTCCCGCCGCCCGACGCGGACTGTCCGCTCGACGCCGCGGGTGGCGGCGGCGTGTGTCCCCTCAACTTCTGCGGCGAGCCGAGGTCGGTCGCCGCGCTGGCGACGGACACGACCGGGAACCACACGGCGCAGCTGGGCGCCGACTCCATCTGCACGCCAGGTCGCGTCTGCGTCCCCGACGGTCCCACTTCCTCGGGCGACGCGCTCTTGCTCAGGTGCGTCGCGCCGCTCGCGCTCGCTGCGCCGTTCGGCACGCCGTGCACGAAGGGCGCGGGCACGGCCAAGCGCTGCGTCGACGACTCGCTGTGCATCGCGACGGCGGACGATCCGGGCGAGACGTTCTGCAGCACGCTCTGCCGCGCCGATCAGGATTGCCCGACGGACTCGTACTGCCTCGAGTACAAGTCGCAGACGCTGCCCAGCGGCTCGTACGTCAACGTCGGCTACTGCACGCCCAAGGCGAAGATCGCGGCGACGTTCTGCGCGCGCGAGTCCGACTGTGCGGCCGGCCAAGGCTGCGTCGTCTATGGCGCGCGCACGAACCTCGTCGTCTGCAAGAGCCTCGGCGGCACGAAGTCGCTGGGCGATTCGTGCACGGCCGGGACCGACTGCCGCAGCGGCGATTGCTTCACGCGCGACTTCCAGGTGTCCGGGCAGGGCAACCGCGCGTACTGCTCGGGCCTCTGCGCGCAGAACAGCGATTGCTCTCCCGACCAGCGCTGCACGCGCATCGTGCTCGCCAACAACGGCACGCTCTACGATCCGACCGACGACACGACCGTCGGGTACTGCCAGTCGTTGTACACGTCGACGCCGGACGCCGCCTGCCACGCCGACACCGACTGCACGACGGCGGGCGCCGACACGTGCTCGACGAAATATGGCTTGTGCTACAAGGCCGGCGCGGCGACGGGCGCGGCGTGCACGGCCGATCCCGGGTGCGATCTCGGCGCGACCTGCTCGACGGGCGTCGCCTTCCCCGGCGGGTACTGCCAGGCGTTCGGCTGCGCCATGGGCGCGACGGCCGGCACCGTCGACGCGTGCGCGGACACGGGCAGCGTCTGCAGCCAGCGCAGCGCCGACGTGCCGCTGCACGCATGCTACGAGGGCTGCGCCGTCACGGCAGACTGCGCGCGCCAGCCGGCGAAGTATCAGTGCGAGGCGCCGACGATGGACGCGAAGGCTCCCGCGTCGATCTGTCTGTTCAATCAAGGTTCGTGATGGCAGGGTTCGTGATTGGTTCATGATTGCAGGGCTCGCGCTTGAGACAGGGATTGATGTCGAGCTTCGCTGACAATCGTGCACGGCGCGCCGTCGGACCTGCGCTCGCGCTCGTCGCGATGCTGGCCGCTGGGTCGGCGCGCGCGGGCGCCGCTCCCCAGATCGTGCCGCCACCCCCGCCGCCGCCCGCCGCGGTGCCGCCGCCCGCCGCGCCCGCGCCCGTCGTCGCGCCGCCGCCCGAGCCGATCGCGCTGCCGCCCGAGCCCGCGCCGCCACCCGCGCCTCCGCCCGCGCCGCCCGTCGCGCGCCCGCCCCTGGGTCCCGTCCCGACGGCGGATGCGCTGCCCACGCCGTCCGACCACGACGCCGTCGTCGGACACGTCGGCATCGAGGTGCGCCGCATCGACGCCGCGCCCTTCGCCTACGCGCTGCACGCGCCGACGGGGTGCCCCGCGGCGCAGACGACGCCGTGCACGGTCGACCTGGGCGCGCTCATGCTGCGGTATTGGCAGACGCGCAACTTCGCGCTCACGGGCGGGCTCGCGCTCGGCTTCGGCGGCGGTCGCGCCGCCGGCATGTCGCTCGACTCGTACGTCGGCATCGGGCCCATCGTCGGGATGTCGTTGCTGCTCGGCAACTGGCGGCACCTCGCCGTCGCCGCGGCGCCCGAGCTGAGCTACGTCTGGTTCTCGCCTGGCAGCGGTGGCGCGACGACGACGAAGCTCGTGACGGCGCGCGCCGCCATCGAAGGTGAGCTGCACTTCGGCTTCGTCGGCGTGCCCGCGCTCTCGATCGGCCTCGACGCGGGCCTCGGGTTCCGCTGGGTCAGCGCGGGCGACGCGCGCGTGTGGTCAGTCGGCGTCGTCGGTCCGGGCGGCGTCGCGAGCATCCTCAGCGACCTCTTCATCCGGTACTATCTCTGACGTGACGCCGCCGCGCCTCCCGCCTCCCGACAGCGACCTGCGCGAGCGCCGCGAGCTCCTCGACGAGCCCGGGCTCGCGCGCACGCTGCGCCGCCTCGCGCTCGAGATCGTCGAGCGCGTGCCGCAGACCGAACGGCCGCTCTACCTCATCGGCATCCGCACGGGCGGCGCGTACCTCGCGCAGCGCCTCGTCGAGCTCGTCGCAAGCGCTGGTGAAGCGCGCCCGCTGCTGGGCGCCGTCGACATCTCGCTCTATCGCGACGACGTGTTCAGCGGTCTGCCAAAGCCCGAGATCGGCCCGACCGATCTTCCCGAGCCCGTCGACGGCAAGACGATCATCCTCGTCGACGACGTGCTCTTCACGGGCCGCACCGTGCGCGCCGCCATGGACGTACTGGCCGACTACGGCCGCCCGCGTGCGGTCAAGCTCGCGGCGCTCATCGATCGCGGGCGGCGCGAGCTGCCGATTCAACCTGACTTCGTGGGCGTCACCGTGCAGACGACGGCGGCCGAATCGGTGCGCGTCATGTTGAAAGAGCGCGGAGAGCTTGACCGCGTCGTGCTGCGCGAGAGACAGAAAGGGAGCGTATGACCGCGTTCCCGCACCGCCACCTCCTCGGCACCGAGGGCTTGTCTGCCGCCGACCTGCTCACCGTCCTCGATCTCGGCGAGCGCTTCCTCGAGATCAACGAGCGGCCCATCAAGAAGGTGCCGACGCTGCGGGGCAAGACCGTCGTCAACCTGTTCCTCGAGCCGTCGACGCGCACGCGCACGTCGTTCGAGATCGCGGCCAAGCGCCTGTCGGCCGACGCCGTCAACATCTCGGGCTCGGGCTCGTCGACGGTCAAGGGCGAGACGCTCATGGACACGGCGAAGAACGTCGACGCCATGGCGCCCGACGTCGTCGTGCTCCGGCATGCGCAGGCGGGCGCGGCGACGATGCTCGCGGGCCGCATCCGCGCGGGCGTCGTCAACGCGGGCGACGGCGCGCACGAGCACCCGACGCAGGCGCTGCTCGACTGCTCGACGATCCGCGCACACAAGGGTCGGCTCGAGGGGTTGACGGTCGCGATCTGCGGCGACATTCGACACTCGCGCGTCGCGCGCTCGAACATCTGGGCGCTGCGCGCCTTCGGCGCCGAGGTGCGCGTCGCGGGCCCGCGCACGCTGCTCGCGCCCGGCCTCGATGCCATGGGCGCCGTCGTGCACGACCGCATCGAGCCCGCGCTCGAGGGCGCCGACGTCGTCATGATGTTGCGCATCCAGAAGGAGCGCATGGGCACGAGCCTGTTCCCGAACACGCGCGAGTACTCACGCTACTTCGGCCTCAACGCGCGCCGCCTGGGTCTCGCGAAGAAGGACGCGATCGTCATGCACCCGGGCCCCATCAACCGCGGCGTCGAGCTCGATCCCGCGATCGCCGACGGCCCGCGCGCCGTCATCCTCGACCAGGTCGCGCGCGGCGTCGCCATCCGCATGGCGGTGCTGTATCTCCTCGCGGGCGGCGAGGCCGGCGACGCTCATTAGCCATTGATTTTCGGGGCGGGACCACCTATCAACAGGTCCCGGACATGGATATCTGTCTGCGAGGTGGCCGGGTCATCGATCCCGCCCGCGGCATGGACGCGGAGGCGGACGTCCTCCTCAAGGATGGCGTCGTCTCGAGAGTGGCGAAGGGCATCGCCGACGGCACGAGCGCGCGCGTCGTCGACGTGCGCGGCTTGTGGGTCGTGCCGGGCCTGATCGACCTGCACACGCACCTGCGCGAGCCGGGCCAGGAATATAAGGAAGACATCGCGACGGGCACGCGCGCGGCGGCGGCAGGCGGCTACACGGCCGTCTGCGCCATGCCGAACACGGTGCCGCCCAATGACAACCGCGCCGTGAGCGAGCTCATGGTGCGCCGCGCGGCCGAGGTCGGCGTCGTGCGCGTGTACCCGATCGGCGCGATCTCGAAGGGGCTCAAGGGCGAGTCGCTCGCCGAGATGGGCGAGCTGCGCGACGCCGGCTGCGTCGCCGTCTCCGACGACGGCCACCCCGTGATGAACGCCGAGCTCATGCGCCGCGCCATGGAGTACGCGCGCACGTTCGGCCTCACGATCGTGCAGCACTGCGAGGACCTCACGCTGTCGGCGGGCGGCTCGATGAACGAGGGCGCCGTGTCGACGCGCGCCGGGATCCGCGCGCAGCCCTCCGCCGCCGAGTCGAGCATGGTCGCGCGTGACATCGAGCTGTGCGCGCTCACGGGCGCGCGCTACCACGTCGCGCACATCAGCAGCGCCGAGTCGGTGCGCCTCGTGCGCGAGGCCAAGCGCCGCGGCTTGCCCGTGACCTGCGAGGTGACGCCGCACCACCTGACGCTGACCGACGAGGCGTGCGCCGGCTACGACACGCACTCGAAGTGCAATCCGCCGCTGCGCTCGCAGAGCGACGTCGATGCGCTGCGCGCCGCCCTCGTCGAGGGGGTCATCGACGCCGTCGCGACCGATCACGCGCCGCACTCGGCCGTCGAGAAGGACGTCGAGTTCGAGCAGGCGGCCTTCGGCATCATCGGGCTCGAGACGGCGATCCCGCTCACGCTCGACCTCGTGCGCACGTCGGGCCTGTCGCCCAGCGACTTCGTGCGCCGCATGTCGACGGGACCAGCGGCGGCCTTCGGGCTGCGCGGCGGCACGCTGGCCGAGGGCCGGCTCGCCGACGTCACCGTCATCGATCCGAGCGCGACCTGGACTTGCAAGCCGGCGGGTCTCCGCTCGCGCTCGCGCAACACCCCGTTCGCGGGCCGCGCCCTCCAGGGTCGCGCGGCGCTCACGATCGTGGGCGGCAGGATCGTATATTCGGGGGAGAGCCAGTCGTGACCACCAAAACTGAAAACCCGTCCACCGCTCCCGAGGTCACCGGATCTCTGCCTCCAGCCCTCGCCGTCACGGGCGGGCTTCCGCCCGCCCTTTTGGCCATGGAGGATGGGACGATCTATCGCGGCTTCGGCTTCGGCGCCGCGGCGGACGGCGCGGGCGAGATCGTCTTCAACACGGCCATCACGGGCTATCAAGAGATCATCACCGATCCATCGTACCGCGGGCAGATCGTGACGATGACGGCGCCCGAGATCGGCAACGTCGGCGTCAACGCCGTCGACTTCGAGTCGGCGCGGCCCTGGTGCGCGGGCTTCGTCGTGCGTGATCTGTCGCCCGCCGTCTCGAACTGGCGCGCCGCGGGCGGTCTGCACGCGCTCCTGCGCGACGCGAACGTGGCCGGCATCACCGGCATCGACACGCGCGCCGTCACGCGCCGCATCCGGCTGTCGGGCGCGCAGCGCGCGATTATTACCCGAGACGTGTCCAACCCGGCGGCCGCCGTCGCGAAGGCCAACAAGCACCCGTCGCTCGAGGGACGCGATCTCGTCCGCGAGGTCACGACCGACAAGTCGTATACGTGGGACGAGACGGTGTGGTCCGGCCCGCGCCCCGGCGATCCGAACGGCAGCCTCTTCGCCGACGCGCCGCCGAAGCGCCACCGCGTCGTCGCGTACGACTTCGGCATGAAGCGCGGCATCCTGCGCCGGCTGCGGTCATCCGGGTGCGACGTGACGGTTGTGCCGGCGGCGACGACGGCGAAGGATGTCCTGTCGCTCAAGCCCGACGGCGTGTTTTTGTCGAACGGCCCCGGCGATCCGGCGGCCGTCGGCTACGCCGTCGATTCGGCCCGCGAGCTCTGCGCGTCGAAGCTGCCCATCTTCGGCATCTGCCTCGGCCACCAGCTGCTGGGACTCGCGCTCGGCGGCAAGACCTACAAGCTGAAGTTCGGCCACCACGGCGCGAACCACCCCGTCATGGACCTCGGCACGCAGAAGGTCGAGATCACGTCGCAGAACCACGGCTTCGCCGTCGACGTCGACTCGATGGAGGGGCGCGCCGTGCTCTCGCACGTGAGCCTCAACGACAAGACGGTCGAGGGCATGCGCCACGATTCGCTGCCCATCTTCAGCGTCCAGTACCACCCCGAGGCGTCGCCCGGCCCCAACGACGCGTCCTACCTGTTCGATCGCTTCCGCGTGCTCATGGAAGAGCGGCGCCGGACCTGAGCGTGATCGCGCCAGACGGTGAAGCGGACGCCCCGGCATCCGACAGGTCCGAGCTCTCGATCCATGGCCTCATCGATCGGCTCGTCGAGCGGTTCAGCGCGGGGGAGCACAAGCTCACGGCGATGCGCGCGCGCGAGGAGTTCTTCGAGCGCGCCGGCAAGGTCTTCGACGACGACGCCGAGCTCTTCGACGGGCGCATGGCGTCGTTCCTCGAGTGGTATGTCCTCGAGCGTCCGCTCGCGGGCGGTCCGCCGCCCGTCGTGAGCGCGCTCGCGGACACGCGCGCCTTCTCGCCCGCCGAGCGCCGCGGTCTCGCGCACCTCGCGGCCAGTCACCACAGCCTGTTCGAGCTGTACGCCGTCACGGGGCACGTCGTCGAGATCGAGGACCTCATCGGCGGCGCGCGCTTCCAGGTCGTCGAGCGCCGCAAGACGATCGGCTTTTCGCCCGGCGATCTCTTCGAGGGGCGCGTCGCGTGGGACGGACAGTCGCCCGTGTTCGGCCGCACGTTCCTCTTCCATCCGCCCGACGCGCGCGAGGTCGTGCTCGACTGGGTCGAGGGCGCCGTCGAGCGGGGCGTCGCGCGAGAGGAGATCCTCTTTCATCTTTCGCGCAATCACATCCGCTGGCACCGCCTCGGTCACACGGGCGCCGCCAAGATCTACCGCGGCGATGGCTGACGCCGCCAAAAGGCAGGCGAAGTCACCGGAGCTGCGCCTTCGCCCGTGGCGCTCGCTGTTCGCGGGCGTGCTGCTGGGACTGGCAGCCATCGTCGCCGGCAACCTCTGGGTCATTGGCGCGACGTCGTCCAACATCGTAGAGAGCGTCGCCGCGGCGCCGTCACGCCCGGTCGCGATCGTCCTCGGCAACAGAGTGTTCCCCGACGGTAGCCTGTCGAGCGATCTCGAGGCCCGCGTCGAGGTCGCGTACGAGCTGTACCGGGCCGGCAAGACGAAGCGCTTCTTCCTTTCGGGCGCTGCGAACCTCCCGGTTGGCTATGACGAGCCGGGCGCCATGGCGGCGTGGCTCGCGCGGCGCGGCGTCCCGCGTAGCGCCATGATCCTCGACCGCGCGGGCGATCGAACGGCGGCCACGATGGCGAACGCCGCGGGCCTCGGCCTGCGCGACGCGCTCGTCTGCACGCAGGGGTATCACCTGCCGCGCGCGCTCTACCTCGCGCGGCACGCCGGCATCGACGCGACGGGCGTCGCGGCCGAGGATCGGGTCACGTCGCTGCACCAGCGGCTGCGGACGTTCTTCCGCGAAAGGCTCGCGCGCGCCGAGACGGTCGTCGAAGTCGCCTTGCGCGGCGTGCGCGCGGCCCCAAAGTCTTGACATATGGCGGCGCGGACCGGAGCATCCTTCGCATGAAGCTTGGCTTGACGGTCGCGATCGGCGCCGTGATGGCGTTGTCCAGCGTTGCCGCGCGCGCCGAGCGCCCGCGCATCGCCGTAATGGAGATCTTGGGCGGCAAGGTGACACCCGATCTGCGCGAGCGCGTGACCCACGCGGTCGACGAAGGGCTGCTCGCGTCGGGCGCCGACGTCGTCGACGGCATGCCGGCGGCGGCGACCGGCCCGGGCGGCGCGCCGTGCGACGGCAACGGCTGCGTCCAGTCGGTCGCGAAGGCGACGGTCGCCGCGTATGTGCTGCGCGGCACGCTCGAGATCGACGGACGCACGTACGAGCTGCGCCTCGAGATGCTCGACGGCAAGACGGGCGTGCTCATCGATAGCCGCGAAGACCGCTGCGAGATCTGCACCGAGAGCGAGGCGCTCGAGATGGCCGGCGTGTCGGCGTCGGCGTTGAAGGTCCAGGTCTTCAAGAAAAGCGCGCCGGTCAGGGCGACGGATACGTCGGTCGTTGCGGCGCCCGCGCCGAGCGCCACGCCGCCCGGCGCCGTGCGCATCGAGGCGTCGGCGCCCGCGAGCGAACCGTCGCCGTCCGGGCATCGCCAGCTCGGGTGGATCGGCGTCGCGGCGGGCGTGGTCGCCGTGGCGGCTGGGATCTCGTTGATCAGCATCGACGGCAACCCGACGTGTGGCGCTTCCTCGGGCGTTCAGTGTCCCGAGCTTCGGTCGACGAAGGGCGGGGGAATCGCCGCGATCGTCGGCGGCGCCGCGCTCGTCGGTTTGGGTGCGCTCGTGCTCACGGGGACTTTCTAACAATGCGCCGTCATTTGCTCGCGGTGGTCGCGGTCGTCTGGGCCGCGGCGGGGTGTACGAAGACCAATCCGAACTACTGCGCCGACGCCGGGCTGGAGAACGGCTATGCGTGCAGCAAGCTCGACGCGGGACACGACGCGCCGACCGTCGTCGACGCGACGGACGCCAAGGATGCGACCGACGTCAGCGAGGGCGGCGACGTGCGTAGCGACGCAGCTCATGACGCGACCGAGGCGCCCGCGGAACGACCGACGTGCTCGAACCTGAGCTGCACGACGGCGGAAGATCCGATCTGCGACGTTGACGCCGGAACGTGCGGCCCCTGCACGACCAACGACGAGTGCACGAAGAAGAACCCGCAGCTACCCGCGTGCGAACAGGGTGAGTGCTACGCGTGCACGATGGACGCCCAGTGCACGAAAGCGACGATGCCGATTTGCGACGCGCACGCGTGCCGCTCGTGCGACACCAACGCGGACTGCGCATCGAAGACGGCGACGCCGGCCTGCGCGTCGTCGGGAGCCTGCGTTCAGTGCGTTGGAAACTCCGATTGCACCGGAACAAAACCGATCTGCAACACGACGGCGAACACCTGCCGCTCGTGCCAAACCGACGCCGAGTGTCCCGCCAACCCGGGCGTCTGCATGACCGACGGGCACTGCGCGGGAACGGGCGAGGTCATCTTCATCGAGTTCAACGCGGGAGGTTGCGCGGGCGCCGACGGGTCGTCGGCCAAACCCTATTGCGCGCCGAATGATGGCGTCGCGCAGCTCACCGCCGGTCGGCGCGTGATTGTCGTTCGAGGCGCCGCCGGGGATCGTATGAGTTTGAGCACAGCCGGTATCTTGCCGATCGTGATTGGCCGCAAGAGCGCATCGAACGTCGACGGCAGTATTCCTGCGACGGCATCTACTTCTCTCACTATCTCGTCGGACACCGTTCTCGTGCGCGACCTCGTCGTGAACCTTGGCTCGATGTCGACGAGCAAAGGTATCGCGATTGCCGGCGCCTCCACGAAGGTGAGCTTGATCCGTGTGACTGCGTCGCTCGGCACTGGCCTGGGCATCGACGCCGAGTCCGGCTCGAGCCTTACGATGGACGAGTCCTACGTCCTGAACAACTCGAGCGGCGGCATCCTCATCAGCGGCGCGAGCTACTCGATCCAAAACTCCGTCATCGCGGGTAACGGATACGGGATCCAATTCAGCTCTGCGATTGCGACGAATGCGCAGCTCCGTTTCAACACGATCGCGAGCAACACGATCGCTGCTTCGTGCGATCTCACGAACTCCGAGACTTTCACAGACTCGATCTTTGTTGGCCCGATGGTCAACTGCAACATCACCAACTCGGTGACGGCGATGTTGCCGACCTTCTCGACGACGCGTCCGTATCACCTCACGGCGCACATCGGATGCCCCACGGCCCCTGCGGCCGGGACGTTCCCCGATCACGACGTCGATGGTGATGCGCGGACCGGCACGATCGACTGCGGCGCGGACCAGTTCCAATAGATCGCTCTTCGGTTGTCCGCGGAGCGATCACCTCTGCGGGCAAAGAACTATGCTCAATCAAGATCGGCGGCGCGCGCACGGACAGGGAGCGGCGTCGATTTCGCGAGCAGCTCAACGAGCGATACTGCGACACTGGAGTCACGACCTCGAGACAGACTTTTCCAGGAACCGCGGACTCCGGCCTCGGACATCGTGGTACGACGCTTGCTGGATGCTGGCGCCGTGAATCGCTTCAATTTGGGCATCGTGTTGGCGCTTCTCGGTTCGGTCGTCGGATGCGGTACCGCGCGCAATAGCGGGACCGCGGGCAACGACGGTGGTGCGGGAGCGCGCGGAGACGCGAATGCTGCCTGCAACACTCTGGAGCTGAACGCTTGTGGCAATCGGGCAGACTGTACGCTTGCGTCGTGCCATGGCTGCGGTGACCTCTATTTCTCCGCCTGCGTGGGAGCTGGAGCTCCGGTGCTGTGCCCGGAGCCAACCTGCTCCACGCCGCCCCCAAATCCGTGTCGCGGGTTGGACGCGGCCACGTGTCGGTCGACGCCCGGCTGCGAGGCGGTAGGTTGCGGCGCTTGCGGAAGCTTCTGTATCGGACCTGAGGATGCATTCCCCGAGTGTCCAAGTGAAAGCGTATGCGTTGGTACGCCGTGCAGTGCATTCGGCGAGACCGCGTGCATCGACAGCAACTGCATGCCGCAATATTGCCCAGCCTGTTCGGGCGGAGAGATGTTCGTGGGTTGTGGCTCGCGCGGCGGCCCGCAGGTCGAGTGCCCCGCGACGGCGTGCGCGCCGGACGCTGGACCTCCTTCGTCTGACGCCGCCGCCTTGGACGCGATCACCAACGACACCGGGCTCGATGCCTCGGCCGCCGAGACCGGCGGAGACGCCGAGGACTAGACTAGTCTAGTTCGTGCCGTTCGCCGCGGCGCGCGCCGCGAGCTCGCGGCCGCGGCGGGCGAGGGCGTTCGACGGTTCGAGGGCGAGGGTGACCTCGTACTCTTTCAGCGCGTCGCTGTAGCGCTGCAGGTGGTAGTAGGCGTCGGCGACGAGGAGGTGGCCGGAGACGGCGCCGCCGGCGGCGATCGCCTCGCGCGCGCGGCGGATGGCCTCGGGGTAGTTGCCGTTGTCGAAGGCGGACTGGCCACGGCCGAGGATCGAGTCGACTGACGACGAATCGGGGGTGACGCGTTTGGCGGGGACGGGCGGCGTGGCAGGAGCCACTGCCGCGCTCGGCGCGGCGGGCGCCACGGGCGCGACGGCGGCGCCGCTCGCGACGGGGGCGGACGCAACGGCGTGCTCGCCGTGGGCCGATCGATGCGCCGACGACGGCGCTTGCGGGAACACAGGTGGCGACGCCGTGGGCCACTGGGGCGGCGCGTTCGGCGTCGTCTCGACGACGCGCGCGGGGCGTTTCAAGTTGACGGGCTCTGTCGCCGGCGGCGCCGCGATGGGCGCGATCTCGGGCGCCGGTGCGGGCGCGGTCGCGGCGGCGACGCTCTCGGCGTGCGCGGGCGGCGCGACGTCGACCGAGCGCGAGCGCCGCACGAGCGACACGACGGCCATGAGCGCGACGAGGCCGCCCACGCCCGCGCCGATCATCCACGAGCGCGCGCGCAGCGTCGTGAGGCGCTCGGTCGAGCGTCGCGCGCGCGAGTGCGCGCGCGACGACACCGGCTGACGCAGCTCGGGCGCGATGGGCGGCGGCGTGCCCTGCGTCGACGACAGGCAGCGCATGACCTCGTCCTTGAGCGCCGTCATCGACGCCTGGCGATCCTTCGGCTTGCGCGACAGCGCGCGCATGACGAGGCGCTGCACGTCGTCCGGCAGCTCGGGCCGCAGCTTGCCGACGGGCACGGGCTCCTCGGTCGCCTTCTTGTTGAGCACCGTGAGCACGTCGTCGCCCGCGCACGGCGGCGTCGCCGTCAGCATCTCGTACAGCAGGCCGCCCACGGCGTAGACGTCGGTCAGCGCGTCGGCGCGCATGCCGGCCGCCTGCTCGGGCGACATGTAGACGGGCGTGCCCACGGCGACGTCGGGCCGCGTGAGGCCCCGTTTCGCGCCGCCGGGCGCGTCGTCGCCGCCGCCCTCGAGATCCATGTTCCGCGAGATGCCGAAGTCGAGCACCTTCACGAAGTCGTCGTCGTCCTTGCGGTTGACGAGCATGACGTTGGCCGGCTTCAGATCGCGGTGGATGATCTCGCTCGCGTGCGCCGCCTGCAGCGCGCGCGTGAGCTGCGCCGTGATGACGAGCGCGCGCTCGAGCGGCAGCGCGCCCTCGCGCTGGATGAGCTGCTCGAGGTCGACGCCGTCGAGGTACTCCATGACGAAGTAGAACGCGCCGTCGGGCGTCATGCCCGAGTCGGTGACGTCGACGATGTTGGGGTGGCCGATCTTCGAGGCGGCGCGCGCCTCGCGCCGGAACCGCTCGACGACCTCCTCGCTGTGGCGGAAGCTCGAGTGCAGGATCTTCACGGCGAGGCGGCGGCCGATGTCGACGTGGCGCGCGTCGTAGACGCGGCCCATGGCGCCCTCGCCGCACAGACGTTCGAGGAAGTAGCGACCGCCCAGCGTCGAGCCGACGCGCGGATCCTCGCCCAGGCGACCGACGCCGCTCGCGCCGCCCACGTGCGCGTGGCCGATGGGCGTCGCGGCAGACGCGCGCCGATCGCCTTCGGGCGGCGGCCCGAAGCGCGGCGCCGTGTCGGTGTGGCGCCGCCCCTCCGCGCGCGAGGGTTGATCCTGATGCGACAGGGGTGCGGGCACGCCCGCGAGCGCCGGCGCGGGACCCTCGGCGCTGAACGCGCCCGACAGCAAGCCCGCGGCGCCGCGCATGAGCAGGTCGCGCTCCTCGCGCTCATTCTCGGCGACGTCGTGGAACAGCGGGCGCAGGAACGCCGCGAGGCGCGCGGCGTCCGTCTCGGGCGTCGTCGCCGCGAGGAAGGCCGCGAGATCGGCGCGCAGCTCCTCGCCCGTCTGGTAGCGGCGCGTCGGCTCAGGCGCGAGCGCGCGCATGACAATCGTGTCGAGCTCGGGCGACACGCGCGGCGTGACGTGCGACGGCGGCACGGTCTGCGGGTCACGCACGCGCGCGAGCGCGTCGGCCGTCGAGTCGCGGCGCGCGACCTCGTCGCCCGCGGGCGCTTGCTTGACGGGGAACAGCTGCTGCCCCGTGAGCAGCTCCCACAGCAAGATGCCCGCCGCGTACAGATCGGTGCGCCCGTCGAGCGGCTCGCTGCGCGCCTGCTCGGGCGCGAGGTAGCTGAGCTTGCCGAAGATGATCCCGGGCGCCGTGTGCTGCAGCTTCAGCGTCGAGCGCGCGAGGCCGAAGTCGGTGAGCTTGACCTCGCCCGTGTACGACAGCAGCACGTTCGCGGGCGAGACGTCGCGGTGCACGAGCTTGAGCCCGCCGAACGCGTGCGCGTAGCCGAGTCCGCGCGCGAGCTCCTTGACGATGTAGACGGCGACGTCGACGGGGAAGGGCACGCGCTTCTGCGCGCAACGGTTCCACACGGCCAGCAGATCCTTGCCGTCAACGTACTCCATCGCGATATAGATCTGATCGTCGTTGCGGCCGGCGTCGAAGACCGGCACGAGGTTGCCGTGCTGCAAGCGCACGACGACCATGGCCTCGTCGCGGAAGCGCTTCGCGTTCTCGAGCGCGACGAGGTTCGGCAGCACCGTCTTGATGACGCACAGCTTTTCCATGCCGCGCGCGCCGGAGGCCGCCAGATACAGCTCGCCCATGCCGCCGCGCGCGAGCGGCTTCAGCAGCACGTATTGGTCGAACCTCCTCGGAAACCCGCCCGTGTCAGCCACGCTGCCCGGTTATACCTTTTGCCGCGCACCATGGGGATTTCCGAATCGATTTTGGGGTAAGGTCGGGCCCCGACGGCCATGGACGCTGGCATCGACCCGAACGAGACGACGGCAGACACGAGCGCGCTCGCGGGCAAGCGGGTCGTCCTCGGCGTCACGGGCGGCATCGCCGCGTACAAGGCGGCCGAGCTGTGCCGTCTGTTCGTCAAGGCGGGCGCCACCGTGCGTGTCGTCATGACCGACGCCGCCACGCACTTCATCACGCCGCTCACGATGCAGACGCTGTCGGGGCACCCCGTGGGCCGCAGCCTGTTCGATCCCGTCGAGGAGTCACAGATCGGACACATTCGCCTCGCCGACGAGTGCGACCTCGTCGTGATCGCGCCCGCGACGGCCGATGCCATCGCGCGCCTCGCGGCGGGCATGGCCGACGATCTGCTCGCGGCCGTCGTGCTGGCGTCGCGCGCGCCCGTGCTGCTGGCGCCCGCCATGAACGTCAACATGTGGGAGAGCCCGCTCACGCAGGGCAACCTCGCGCGCCTCCTGGGTCCCGACGGCGCGGGGCGCTTCCGCACCGTGGGCCCCGATCGCGGGCCGCTCGCGTGCGGCTGGGTGGGCGCGGGGCGCCTCATCGAACCGCAGCAGATTTGGACCGCGGCGGCCGCCGTGTTCGCGCCGCGCGATCTCGTGGGCAGGCGCGTCGTCGTCGCCGCGGGTCCGACGCAGGAGCCGGTCGACGCCGTGCGCTTCCTCGGCAATCGGTCGTCGGGGAAGATGGGCTTCGCGATCGCGGCGGTCGCGGCGGCGCGTGGCGCGGAGGTGACGCTCGTCGCGGGGCCCGGCACGCCCACGACGCCCATCGGCGTCGCGCAGCGGCTCGACGTCGCGACGACGGCCGAGATGCAGAAGGCGCTCGCGCGGCACGCGCTCGAGGCGGATGTCGTCGTCATGGCGGCGGCCGTCGCGGACTTTCGGCCGGCGGCGCCCGCCGCGGGGAAGCTCTCGCGGCGCAGCGCGGGCGCGGCGCCGACGTTGGTGCTCGCCGCCAACCCCGATCTGCTCGCGGGCCTCGTCGAGGCGCGCGGCGACGCGCACCTGCCGTTCCTCGTGGGCTTCGCGGCCGAGACCGTGAACGGCGACGTCATGGCGCTCGCCGAGCGCGCGGCCGCCAAGCTGGTCGAGAAGGGCTGCGAGGCGATCGTCGCCAACGACGTCAGCGAGCCGGGCATCGGCTTCGGCGCCGACGACAACGCCGTCACGGTGATCTTCGCCGACGGCACGCAGACCGAGATCGGCCGCGCGTCCAAGACGACGGTCGCCGAGCGTCTGTGGACGCTCCTCGTCCCGCGCCTCGCGGCGCGGCCACCCGCGAAGCCAGAGCGCGCGCCGCGAAAGACGCGCACGTCGCGCATCCCCACCTGACCATGCCCGATCAACGCCTCAAGACCTATGCGCCGCAGGCGAGCCGCCACTTCGGCATGGCGGGCGCCGTGCTCGCGGCGCGCCAGCAGTCGCAGGGCGCCTTGCGCGGCAACGTGCCGCCGTGGCCGGGCAGTGCGGATGACGATGCCGACTTTCACGGCACGCTCGCCGCGACCTGGATCTGGGCGCGCCACCATCGACTGTCGGGTGACGCGCGCTTCGCGGGCAATCGTTCGGCGGCGTGGACGTTCGTCGACGGGCAGGGGCGACGCTTCGTGCCCGAGGCGCTCGACAGCGCGGCCAGCGACGAGGCGGCCTATGACTGCGCCGTGCTGCTCATGGCCCACGACGCCGAGCGCGCGCTCACGCCGAGCGATGGCCGCCGGCAGGCGCTCGTCGATCGCGCGGCGCGTGTGCTCGCGGCGTATCTGGGCGCGCTCACCGACGTCTCGGGGCGCGAGTTCAAGGATCCGGGCTTCCTCGCGCGCGCGCTCATCGAGCACGCGCGCGCCGTCGAGGATCGCGGCCTCTTGGCCGCGGGGCACAAGTTCGTCGAGCGCGCCTTCGGCATGAAGCCGCCGCCGCCGTTCGCGCAGGAGCCGGCGGGGGGCGGCCTCTTTGATTTTTCGTCCACGACGGCCACTCGGGTGCTCGCCGTGCTCGCCGCCGAGGGCAACACGCCGTTCGTGGGCGCGTGGCTGCGCGAGCGCGTCGCGACGATCGCGCCGCCGGCCTTCGTCGCGCGCAAGCAGGACGAGAACACGTGGAACGCCTGCGCGGCGTGGGCGCTGGGCCAGGCCTACGTCGTGTCGACGGATCCGGTGTTCATGCAGGCGTACACCGATCTGGTCGACGAGCTCGAGCGCCGCGACGGCGATCGCGACGGCGCGCTGGGCCGCGACCGCACCTTCCGCGAGCCCGAGACGGCGGCGACGTTCTATTACGCGCTCGCCGTCGACGCGTTGGTCGTCGAGGGGCGCGGGTAGAGGTGTCCGCCGACGACGCACCGGATCCGCGCGCCGAGCTGCGCGCGCTCGTGGGTCAGGTGCGCACGAACCTGGCGTCGCGCCAGCGTTCGGGGCTCATGGGCGTGCCGCGCACGCCGAGCGCGCGGAAGAAGACGGCGGCACCGGCAGTCGTCAGCGCGCCCGTGGCCATCGCGCCCGTCGCGACGCGCGCCGCTGAGACGCGCGCCGCTGAGTCGCGCGCCGCCGAGCTGACTGACGAGGCGCCACCGTCGCGCCTCACGGGCGCCGCGGGGCTCGCGCTCGTGCGCGAGGAGCTGGGCGACTGTCAACGCTGCAAGCTCGCGCCGCTGCGCACGAAGCTCGTGTTCGGCGTCGGCAACCCGGACGCGCACCTCGTGTTCGTGGGCGAGGCGCCCGGCGCCGACGAGGACCTGCAGGGTGAGCCGTTTGTCGGCAAGGCGGGTCAACTTCTCACGAAGATGATCGAGGCCATGGGCTACGCGCGTCAGGATGTCTACATCTGCAACATCCTCAAGTGCCGTCCGCCAGGCAACCGCAACCCCGAGCCAGACGAGATCGCGAAGTGCGAGCCGTTCCTCAAGGCGCAGCTCGCGGCGCTGCGGCCGCGCGTCATCGTCGCGCTCGGCAAGTTCGCGGCGCAGTGCCTGCTGCGCGACGACACGCCCATCTCGCGTCTGCGCGGCACGTTTCGTTCGTACGAGGGCATCCAGCTCATGCCGACGTTCCACCCGGCCTACTTGCTGCGCGATCCTTCGAAGAAGAAGGAAGCGTGGGAGGACCTGAAGGCCGTCAACGCCGCGCTCAAGCGCCTCGGCCTCGAGCCGCCCGGCGCGCCCGCCGGCTGAAGGAGGCTTCATGCGTTCGTCCGTTCCGATCTTGGCGCTCGTCGTCTTGGGCCTGGGCGCGTGCGCGTCGCAGAAGGATCTCGGCATCCTCTACAGCCGCGGCATCAAAGAGGCGCGGCACGACGACTGGGATCCAGCGATCAAGGACCTCGAGCAGTTCGCGCACGCGGCCTGCGCGCCCGCGCACGCCGACCGTCGGTGCCGCGAGGCGTACCTCGCGCTCGGCCGCGGCTACGAGCGCCAGGGCGCGCCCGCGCACGCGTGGGCGACGTTCGACGGCGCGCTGGGATTGCCGCCGCACGAGCGCGACCCAGCCGTGCGCGACGACCTCGCGCGCGTCCAGCAAGAGGTCGCCGACAAGCTCCAGCAATCGAGCGACCACGGCCCCGTCATCGTTCGCTATCGAGACGAGGTGCCCGAGGAGTACAG
>DATAZS010000328.1:0-2787 GCA_036271915.1 Polyangia bacterium | reverse complement strand
GCGCTCCTCGGCGCGCTCCTCGCGGAGCTCTTCCCGCGGCTCGTGACGCGGCTCGGGGGAGGGGAGCATGTGCTCGAAGTTGAACGTGCCGTCCTTTTCGCGGACGGCGTGGACCTGCAGCCCCGCGATGACGACCTTCTCGACGTGGAATCGCTGCGCGCCCAGATCGCTCTCGCCGATGGCGATGTCCAGCTTCTTGAGCGCGAGCAGCGGGCGCGGCCCCGTCTTGTGCTTCTCTTTGACGTCGAGATCGTCGAGGCCGATCGTGCCCTTGAGCGTGAGCTTGGGCGCGTCGTCGGCGCCGCGCGAGAACCCGACGTCGAGCGCGAGCGACAGGCGCGCCGACTCGACGGCGAACGGCAGCTTCAACGGAACGAACGGCAGGTAGCGCGTCAGATCGAGCGCCTGCAGCCGCAGCTCGAGGACGGTCTCGAGGCTTTCCTTGAACGGCTTCGTGCGCCCCTGCGCGACGAATGTCGTGCCGTCGATGTTGACGCGGAGGCCAGGTTCGACGAACGAATCGAGGTACACAGGCAGCGTCGACGCGAACGGCACGCCGATCGTGAGCCCCGTGATCTCGTGGTGGTCGCCCGTCGTGAGGTCGTCGAAGATCACGGCGCCGTCGGTCAGATGCAGGTTGTTGAGCGAGAAGCGCGGCGGCGGCGCGTCGGGAGGGGGCGGCGGTTCTGGCTTCGCTTCAGGTTTCTTGGGCATGGCCGCGAGACGCGCGAGGATGTCCGAGAAGTTGTAGGCGGCGTCGACGTCGGCGAAGGCCTCGGGCGTCGCCTTCACGCGCAGCACGTGAACGTGGAGCGACTCGAGCGCGACCTCCTGGATGACGGGCGCGCCGCGAAAGACCGACGACAGCTGCGCGTTGACGTAGAGGCGCGAGAAGCTCGCGAACGGCGTCGCGCCGTCGTCCTCGAAGATCTGGAACCCTTCGACCGTCAGCGAGAGGTTGAGCGGGTTGATGCGGATGCGCGCGATCGAGACCCTGCGCCCCAGCAGCTCGCCGAGCTGCTTCTGCGCGACCGACCGCGCGACCGGCGGCGCGACGAAGAACGCCGCGAGGATGATCACGAGGAAGGTGAGGGCGCCGCCGATCGCGAGGCGGCGCGGCCAGCGGCGTCGCCGTTTCGGAGGCGTGATCTCGTCTGCGGGGTCCTGCATCGTCGTCGGCGCAGCGTATCCTGAATGAGATGGTTCGAGATGATGAAGGTGCGCCCGCCGTCTCGCGCATCGTGCCTCGCGCAGGAGGTCGCGGGCACCGATGGCGACTCCGTCAGCCGTCACGAGATTGCGCTACGCTCCGATTGATGACGCGGCCCGCTCCGTTCTCGACGATCGATCACGTTCAGCTGGCGATCCCCGTGGGCGGCGAGCCGCGCGCGCGGGCGTTTTATTGCGAGCTGCTTGGCTTCGTCGAGGTGCCGAAGCCGCCCGCGTCGAAGCCCGGCGGTTGTTGGCTCGAGAGCGGCGACGTGCGCGTGCACCTGGGCGTCGAGGCCGACTTCCGTGCCGCGCGCAAGGCGCACCCGGCGCTGCGCTGCCGCGACTACGCGGGGCTGTTGGCGCGGCTGCGCGCCGCGGGCATCGAGGCGCGTCCCGCGAGCGACGTCCCCGGCGTCACGCGCTGCCACGTTGACGATCCCTTCGGGAACCGCGTCGAGCTCATCGGCTGACAGCGACACGTCGACGGCGGCGCGCGAGCGCGAAGGCGAGCCCCACGAGCGCGACGCCCCCGCGTGACGTCGTCCCGGTCCCAGCGATCGCGCAGCCGTCCGACGAGCCGATCTCGACGACGGGCGCGCGCCCCGCAGGATAGAGATCGTGCAGCGCCAATCGCTCGTCATCCGACAGCGCCCGCTCGTTGATGAGCCCGGGCAGCGACGACGGGTACATGGTGGCGTCCCTGACCGACGCCGGCAGGCTCGGATCCGAGCACGACAGCACGGGTTTGCCCGCGTTGTCGTACTGGGGCGGATCGGGCTCGTCGCCGAGGTAGCAGGGGTGATTGAGTCCGATGACGTGCCCGAGCTCGTGCGTGAGCGCGTTCTGCAAATCGATGTCGGGCGAGCGGCTGGCCGCCGCGGGATCGTCGGGCAGGACGGCCCACGTATAGCTCGTGTCGGTGTTGTTGATCTCCGTGTCGGCGTCCAGGATCGCTCCGCCTTGGCTCCAGACGGTCGTCAACGCGAGCGCGTCCGCCGCGTAGCCGTCGGCCTCGTCCCACCCTGCGCTCCGAAACGAGATCGTGTTCTCGTGGTCGTACAGGGTGCCCACCGGCGCGGCCGGCGAGGTCACGACGGTGTAGGCGACGGACGTGTCATTCGAAGGCGCCGACCAGGTCGCGGCCGCGCGCGTGGCCGCGCCCACGATGTCGTCGACCGACACGGGCAACATGCCGCCCGTGCGGACGGTCATCGTAATGCTCGGGTTCGGCCAGATGAGGACCCATTTGTCGTCGGCGGAGCGCGAACGCACGTAGGCCTGCGCGACACCGGCGCCGGCCAGCGTCGCGACGATGAGGGCGAGCGAGAGGGAGCGCCGGCGCATCGGCCCGTAGAGTAGCGCGGCCGCGGGCGCGCGTCAGCCCTCGGGCGTCGCGGGCAGGACGGCCGACGTGCGCTCGGCCAGCTCCTCGTCGCGCTGCTGTTCGATCTTCGGTCGGTTGGCCCAGCGCTTCTCCTTGCGGTGCGCGAGCACGAGCAGCGGCGGCTGCAGGAGGCGCGGGATGATCGCGAGGATGAGCGCGCCGCCGATGACGACGATCGCGAGCGGCTTCTG
>DATAZS010000327.1:0-7148 GCA_036271915.1 Polyangia bacterium | reverse complement strand
AGCTCTTCGATCGGCTGCACGGCTACGCGACGAACCCGCTCGTCCAGGTCAACCACCCGCGCCTGCCCTTCTCGGCCTACTTCAACGACAGCCGCACCTGCGACTGGCACGACCTCAGCGTGCTGCCCAAGTGCTCGCTCGACTTCGACGCCATCGAGGTCCTCAACGGCTGGCTCGCGTGCGGTGGCAAGGTCCACGAGACGCTCGACGATTGGTACGCGCTCATGAAGCTCGGCGTCGCGCTCACGGCGACCGGCAACTCCGACACGCACGGCTCGTCGAGCATCGAAGCGGGCTTCCCGCGCACGTACGTCCGCGTCGCCGAGGACGCCGTGTCGGCGTTCGACGAGGGCGAGTTCATCGACGCCGTTCGCAACAAGCACGCCATCGCGACGACGGGCCCCTTCCTCACGATCCGCGTGGGCACCGCGGGTGAAGGCGATCTCGTGAAGCCGGCCCAGCAAGATCAAACGAAGGGTCAGGTCGACGTGAGCCTGCGCCTGCAGTCCGCGAGCTGGATCAAGGTCGACGTCGTTCGGCTGCTCGTCGACGGCGTCGTCGTCAAGACCTGGAACGTGCCCATGACGAACGGCGTGCCGATGTCGCTGTTCGAGATCAACGACCAGCACGTCACGGTCTCGGCGGACGCCGCCATCACGGCCGAGGCCGAGGGCGCCACGCCGCTGCCGCCGTGGATGGTGGGCGACTTCCTGTTGGCGCCCTACTTGGTCCAGCTCTGCGGCAACCCCGCGCAGCCGGGCATGATCCCGTTCGCGACGACGAACCCCATCTTCGTCGACGCCGACGGCGACGGGAAGTTCCGCGCGCAGATGATGGCGGCGCGCGCCGCCGCGGTGAAGGACTCCTGGGTGCCACCGCAGAATGGGCCGCACGACTGCAACCCGCTGTCAGAGCTCGTGCCGCCGACGCCGGCGCCGCAAGGTCAGCCGGGCCAGCCCGCTACAAGTAATAGGTGAGCCCGAAGAGCAGCTCGAACCGCACGATGGCGGCGTAGAAAAATTCCGGCTTCGGGCTGAACGACAGCGCGGGCGAGGCGAAGGCCACGAGGGCGTCCGTGAGGTGCAGCTGCAGCGTCACGGCGGGACGCAGCGCGAAGGCGCCGACGGTCGACGGAACGGTCTCCGTGTCCGTGGACTTCGGCGGCGGCACGAGCAGCGTCGATCCCGACTTGACGTTGCTGATGCCGAGCCGACCGACGCCGAGCGCGCCCACGAGGTACCAGCGCCGATCCGATAGGCGGAGGCGGACGGACGGCTCGACGAAGAACGAGTTGAACGAGACCTTCGACTTCGGCTCCGACAGGAACGAGTACGTGTAAAGCACGCCCAGTCGAAAGCTGGCCGGACCCGTGACGTCGCCGCCGAACGCGTAGCCGGCCGCCAGATCGAGCCCGAACGAAGGTTGAGCCGAGCCGTGCTCGGCGGACGCCCACGCGTCGAAGCCCATCCCCACGCCGAGATCCCACGGACGGTTCTCGCTGCCGCTCGCGGCGGGCGGCGGCTCCGACATGGGCGCCGGCGCCTCGGGGGCCGCCGTCGTCGTACCGGCCAGCGGCGGGGCCGCGGCGGGCGGCGGCGCGACGGGCACGGGCTCGACGGGCGGCGGCGCGACACGCGGCGCGGGCGACGGCGTGACGGGCGGCGGGGCCGTCGTCGTCGTGGGAGACGGCGCGACGGCGGCCTTCGGCTCGCTCGACTCCTTCTGCAGCGCCGCGATCTTCGCCTCGATCTCGGCGCGGTTCGCCGCCCTGGGCGAGGTTCGCAGATAACCGCGGTAGAAGAAGATCGCCTTCCCGGCGTCGCCCTTCAACCGATACGCCTGCCCGATGTTGTAGAGGAAGCCCGGATCGGACTTCTGCTTGTAGCCCTCTTGCCAGGCCTCGATCGCCTTGTCGAACTCGCCGAGGTTGAACAGCGTCGTCCCCTGCTGGAACAGCTCCTTGGCGCGCTGCGTATCGTCCTGGGTCCCGGCCGCCGCGGCGTGCGAAGGCTCCTCGGCGCGGACGACCGCGGGCGCGAGGGCCAGCGAGAGCGCGAACAGCGGGCGCGCGACGTGTGGGAAGACGTGACGCGAAAATGCCAAGCGAGGACGATCAGGCATCGAGATCGGCGTCATCGTAGCCCGGAACGCGCCCGGCATCCAACTCCGTCGCTCTGTGGCCGGCGTCACGAGCGGCGAACGCGCGGCGCGAGCTCGAGGGCGACCTTGCCGCGGCGGAACACGCGCACGGAGCCCGAGGTCTGCGAGACGACGATGCCGATCGCCTCGCTGTCGCGCGAGATGCCGGCGGCCGCCATGTGCCGCGCGCCGAGGCCGAGCGGCACGTCGACCTCTTCGTCCTCGTCGAAGTTGAGGTAGCGGCCCGCGGCGACGACCACGCCGTCCTCGCGCACGATGAACGCGCCGTCGAGCACGGCGAACGCGTGCAGCGCGTGCCGCACGTCAGGGTTCATGATGTTCTTCTCGTCCTCGGAGTAACCCTGGAACGGATTGAGCGTGAGCTGGCGCGACTTTTCCATGACGGTGTTCGAGTCGCCGACGATGAAGAGCGCGCCCACGGGTCGGCCCTCCCACCCCTCGACGCCGATGCTCACGGCCAGATCGATGAGCGCGTCCATGACGCCCGCCGAGACGCCCTCGGCGTGCAGGAACCCGAACGCGCCGTCGTCGTCCTCTTGCCCAACCGTCACGACGAGGATCGAGTCGGGCAGCGCCGCGGGCTTGCGCGCGAGCAGGCCCACGACGACGTCGCCCTCTTTGTAGATGCCGCGCGCGATGCCGGACACGAGCGCGATCTTCAGCTTCTCCGGGCGCCCCAGATCGTAGACGGGCAGCGGCAACACCGGGATGCCCGACTGTTCGATCACCGACCGCTGGCTCGCGCCGACGACGGCCTGCACCAGCTTCTTGCGCGCGCTCGGCTTACCGCGAAACACCTCCTCGGGTAACGGCAGGTCGCCGACGTACAAGAGGTGATTGACGTTCGGCTTGCTCGCGAGCGCGATGGCGGCGCGAACGATGTCGAGCTGAGTCTTTCCCGTCGCTGTCTTGCCCATGTCTTCGTTCGGTCGCTCCGCACGTCATGGTACGCTGAATCAGAGACGGCTGATGAAGTTACGCTCGCTCCGTTCACTCCAGGGATGGGTGCCGCTGTTCGCGTCGCTGCTCTCGATCGGCATTGCCTTCGACGTGCTGACGCGCTCGCGCCTGTCGGCCATGACGGCGCCGCTGTGCGAGGGCGAGTACGCCGACACGCTCGAGGTGCGCTCGGCGCGTAGCCGCGAGATCGATCACGGGCCGCGCAGCCAGTTCAGCTACCTCGTGCGCAGCTCGGCGAAGTACGAGTGCCCGTTCTTCGGCCCCGACGGCAAGCTGCGCCGCCGCCACGTGCAGGCGAGCGAGCTCGGCAGCGCCTTCGCCTACGAGCAGTCCGGCGGCGACACCTATCTGCTCACGAACGAGCACGTCGCGTCCTGGCCCGAGGTCACGGACACGGTCCACCGCATCGACGGCGTGCCCGAGGGGTGCAAGCGCGTCGAGGACAAGCTGCGCATCGTCAAGGACGAGCGTGACGACTTCGAGCCGGGGCAGACGGTGCTCACGCGCGTCGCCGTCGACCCGCTGCTCGACGCCGCGATCCTCAAGGCCGCCAACCAGAAGCTCACGACGATCCCGTTCGCCCTGGGCAAGAGCGCGGGCCTGCGCCAGGGCAACGTCGTCGAGGTGCGCGGCTTCCCGCTCGGCGTCATGCAGGCGGTCTCGAGCGGCAAGGTCGTCAACCCGTACGACCGCGACCAGGAGCAAGGCTGGGACCACGTCGACTTCGTGATCGACGCGCTGCTGTCGGAGGGCAACTCGGGCAGCCCCGTGCTCGCCGTGTCGTGCAAGACGCGCCAGATGGAGCTCGTCGGCATCTATCACGCCGGCTACAAGGGCCACAACGCGCTCAACGTCGTCGTGGGCATCGACCAGCTCACGGAGTTCATGAAGAAGAAGAAGCGCGTGCCGCGCGCGCTGTCACCCGACGCCTCGAGCTCGCTGGGCGTCGCCGAGCGCGGCCGCGTCACGGAGGCGCTCGGCGCGGGCACGCTGCCGCTCTTCGATTTTGGCGGCCTGTTCGTGCAAGCCAACGTCGCCGACGATGCCCTGCTCTACCAGGTCTACAGCCGACAATTTCCGCTCGACGACCGCCGCGTCCTCGTCATCGAGGACAAGCCAGGTGCGAAGGGCGTCGACGAGTTCGGCCAGATCGGTCGCTTTTGGGTGCTGAGCGCGACGGGCTGGCGCGAGTGGCCGCAGTCGGCCCTCGGCGCCGACGAGCACGACCTGTTCCTGCGCGTCGCCGACTCGATCCGCCTCCAGCTCATCCACACGATCGACTACCGCAAGGCGCTCGCGAACGCGGCGTCCGCCGACGAGCGTAAGCGCGGCCGCGACCTGTCGCGCGCGCTCCAACGCGACGTCCCCGTCGCGCGCGATCTGGCGGCGAGCCTCCTCGACACGGCCGAGCGCCTCTCGGCCGGCCGCGAGACGGGCCCGGGGGCAACGATCGCCCCCACGACGCCCGCCGACGAGCCGCCCTCGACCGTCGCGCTCCCGAACAAGGGAACGCCCGCGCCGTAGCGCTACGAGTAGCGCTTGCGGATGAGCGCGAGGACGGCGTCCTTCGCGCAGTCGTCGCAGTAGCCGAAGCGGGCCTTGAGCGCCGTCACGGTCGTCTGCGCTGCGGCGGCGGCCTCGGGCTGCATCTTCGCCGGGCCGTCGGTGAGCAGCACGAGCAGGTCGTCGTTGATCTTGCGGACCTGCTTCTTGCGCTCCTCGAAGAACGACGCGCGCAGCGCCGCGATGGGCTTCGGGAAGATCGCCTCGTAGTCGGGCTTCTGGCGCGGGTGATCGATCGACCACGCGCCGATGCGCGAGATGATCTCGCGGCGCGCCTCCTCGCGGCGGCTCGACGTCTCCAAGATCCGTTCGACGCCCCCCATCATCTCTTCGTCGGGATCCTCGTCGCGGCCCGTGATGGGGTTCGGGACCTTCTCGCGCTTGACCCAGTACGAGGCGTGCGTGACGTAGCGCTCGAACTGATCGATGTAGCGGCGCTCTTCGGCGAGCCCCATCGACGTGCGCACTTCTTCGTCTATCCGATCGATGAGCTTGTCCCGCGTCTGGAAGATGAACTTCTTGTTCTCGTGAAAGCCGCCCGGCAGCGGCTCTTGCTTGAGAAAGTCGTAGACGGTGACGCCGCGGACCAGATCCTCGAGCTCGTCGAAGATCGCGAACGGCGACAGACAGGCGTACTTCGGGCTCTGCGCCGCGTTCATGATGAGCAGCTTCATCTCGCGCGGCGACGCGCCCGTGCGGCCCTCGTAGTTCGGGTAGCTGTCGGACTCGCGCGCGATCTTCTCGATGCCCGCGACGAGCTCGCGGTGCTGATCCGTCGACAGCCCCTCGGGCGTCGCGTTCTCGGCGTAGAGCAGCGCCTTCTCCATGGGGCCGAGGCGCGCCACGATCTCCGTGAGGTTCTTGCCGTACTTCTCGCCCAGCGGCTTCTTCATGCGCGTGAGCACGGCCCACAGCGCCGTGACCCACGCCACGTGCGGCGCGACGTGCTTCCCCGACTCGGCGTGCGCGGCTTGAATTTGCGCCTGGTAGATGCGCTGCTCGACCTTGTAGTCCAGCAGGTACGGCACGCGCACGAGCTCCATGCGCCCCTTGAAGGATTGAAACTCGGGGATCTCCTTGAACGCCGACAGGTAGCCCTCGTTCGACGAGCCGATGAAGATCGTGTCGAGCTCGAGGCTCGCGACGTCGAGCGAGACGCGCCCCTGCTCGACCGTGCCGAGCAGGTACTTGTACGCCTCGAGCGGACGCTTCAAGAGATCGGCGAAGTCGATGACGCCGCGGTTTCCGTCGACGAGCTCGCCTTGATACTCGTACAGCGTGAGCGACTGCAGCGCGGGCGGCAGCGACGCGAGCGAGCGATCCATCGTGAGCTGACGCGAGCGCGCGTCGACGGCGAGCTGCGGCTCGACCGTGGCCGCCGCCTGCCGGTAGCGGCGCGACACGAAGAAGCGCTCGACCTGCACGTGGCGCAGCACCTTCGCCAGATCGCCGTGGTACGAGGACAGCAGCGCCTCGAAGATCTGCCGGTTGCGGTGCGAGAGATCACCGCGCAGCAGGTAGTCCGCGGGCCGGAAGCCGCCCTTGATCTCGGCGGCGAGGCGCTGCTCGATGAGCTCGCGGCGCTTGAGCCGTGGGATGAGCAGCAGCGGGTGGTCGCGCATCTCGTCGACGATCTTGGCCTCGATGAGCTCGTCGTCGAGGTAGGCGTACGTCTCGGGCGCGCCGCCCGCCGTGTCGAACGAGCCGCCGGCTGCTCCGCCGAACCCGATGCCGCCCTTCGTGAGCTTCTGCGACGGGAAGATCCAGTTGAAGCGATAGAGCGCGCCCTCGTCGAGCGTCGAGTAGTGCTCCATGGCGCGCTGGAGTGACGCGACGAAGGTCGACTTCGCCGAGCCGTTCGGGCCGTGCAGCAGGATGAGGCGGTTCGTGCGCCCCTCGCGCGCGAAGTTCGAGACGAGCCGGTAGACGGCGGCCTGGACCTCTTCTTGGCCCGCGAGCGCGTCCTTGCCGGCGTCCCACGGACAATCGAAGAGGCGCCAACGCGTCATCGCGCCCCGCGGCGTCCGCACCGTCTCGGTGCCGAAGTGGTCGAAGACGTCGCGCACGTACTGGGCGGCCGAGCGCACCTGCCGGGTGGCGTCGGCGCCGTACAGCGTGAAGTACTCGCCGAACGACATGACGCGGCGGTTGCGCGCGAAGCTCTCGCGCAGCTCGCCCGCCGTCTGCTGCAGCCACGCCTTCGCGTCGAAGGCGGCGCCGCCGTCCGCCGGAGCGCCCTGCCCCAGACCTTCCCTGCGCGGAGGATCTTCGATCGGCATCCGTTCTCAAGTTACCATGCGCCGACCGATCGATCTACGCGGCGCGCGCCGCAACACCTTGCATCTTCTTCCGTTCGGCGCGCGTCCACAGTATGTAAAGACCTTCGCTAGACAACTACCTACCGCTTGGAGCTTCATCGATGCCGACGCCGCGCGCTCTCGCCACGATTCTGACGCTGACCCTGT
>DATAZS010000326.1:0-2867 GCA_036271915.1 Polyangia bacterium | reverse complement strand
GACGGCGTCATCCACGTCGTGCAAGGCGCCGCCGTCGCCTCGGTCGCGCCCACATCCACGCACACGACGCCGCCGGCACGCGTCGCCCGCCGGGGCGCGAACGTCGCGAAGGCGGCGCCCGTCGAGTGGAACGATCCGTTCGCCGAGAAGAAGTCTCTCGCGACGGCGGAGCCCAAGAGAGCGGTGGCGTCCCATCCGTCCGTCGCGCCGAGCGGCGCCGCGAGCGGCTCCTGGAACGATCCATTCGCCGACGGCGCGGCGACGCGCAAGACGACCACGCACCGCGCGGCGCCCACCTCCGGTCCCACGCCGGCTCCGACGACACCGGCCCGTCACAACGACAAGGCGAATGATTCGGGGCACGCCGCTGGCTGGAAAGATCCCTTCACGAAGGCGAACACCGAACCGACTCACACGCCCGTCGCGATGCGCGAGCTCGGCAAAAACGAGAGCTCGAAGTGGGAGATCGCGACCCACCACGGCGCGTCCTCTTCGTCCCGCTCCAGCTCGGATGCACACGCGTCGAGCGGATGGGGCGTCATCAAGAAGCGCGCTCACTAGCCACCGCCCTTCGCCGCTTATGGATGACAGCTGGTCGTGATTTGGTTTTTTTCGTCGCGTTTAATTATTGGAACTACATTTATATGTTCGCCAAATCATAGATAACACTTGGGTATTTTAGCGGCCCGCGCGGCGTGACGTCTGCTCGCGTTGACGCTTACAGGTTAAATTAAAAAGTATTTTAGGTTACCAGGGAAAGTTCCGAAGTAAGTCAGTGATGCGAATCGCGCGTTCACTGACCCTGCTGGCCGTCATGGCCACGAGCGCCTCCGCTCGGGCGCAGGACGGATCGAGCGTCACGGCCGGCTCGGCCGATGCGTCGGTCACGCAGGTCCCCGCGGCGCCCGCGCCCGCGGCTTCGTCAGACCTCCCGTTCCTCGGCGTCATGACCGACGTGGGCATCCCCGACGGCCTGCAGGGCTCGATCGTGTTGCGCCCCGCGAAGGCGCTCCGCGCCAGCGTCGGCGGCGGCTACAACATGATCAGCAAGGGCGTGCGCGTCGGCTTGTCCCTCTTGCCGTTTGGCCGTGGCCCGTCGGGTACCGTCGAGGCCGGCCGCTACTTCGCGGGCGACGCCAACGCGGCCGTCGCGCAGATCTCGGGCGCAAACGTTCAAGGCTCCGTCTTCTCGCCGCTGCTCCAGCGCGTGGGCTACGACTACGTCAACGCGCACCTCGGCCTCGACTTCGGCTACAAGCGCGCGACGTTCTACATCCACGGCGGCATGAGCTACGTGCGCGGGACGATCCCCAAGCAGAGCATCGCCGACACGTTCAACAACCAGCCGTCGATCAATGGCGAGACGGCGAGCGGCACGCAGATCACCGTGAAGTCGGACGCAACGGTCACGTACATCGGCCCCTCAGCCAAAATCGGCCTCATCGTTTACCTGTGGTGATGTCATGAAAACCCTTCGGCCCTCCTCGAGTGTGTTCGCTGGCTTCGCCCTGCTGTCGATGGCGGCCGGCGGCTGCATGGTCAAGGTCGAGGCCGACGTGCCCGAGGTCGAGATCACGCAGCACGACGTCACCTTCGCGGGCGTGCCGCAGGCCGCGGCCATCGGCGACGTCTCGGCGACGCAGAGCTACTCGCAGCAGCACCAGCGGCTCGAGCTGCCCTCGGGCGTCGACACCGAGGTCAAGGCGCTCGGCGTGACGCTCACGGCGAAGTCGGGCATCGACAACTTCGACTTCCTCAAGAACATGCAGCTCACGATGAGCGACGGCGTGCACCCGGCCGTGCAGCTCATCGACTATCAGAGCGTCTCGGGCGCGCCCTCGACGAACGTCCTCACGATCGAGAGCGCGAACCCCGTCAACACGCTCGACGAGTGGAAGACGGACACGGCGACGTTCACGGTGACGATGGCGGGCACGCTGCCGTCGGCGGACTGGAGCCTCGACGTCGCCGTCCGCTTCGCGGGCAAGCTCATCTACAACTACTGAGCGTCCGGCGCGGCACGCATGCCGACAGCGATGTCCTTCGTCGACACCGTCCACGTGCCCGCGAGGCGGAAGAACGTGACCTTGCCCGAGGCCGCGCCGTTCGCGCAGGCGAAGCGCATCATCGCCGCGTCACCCGCGAGCTGGGCGTCGACCAAATGAATCGGCGCGCCGCCCGCGTCGACGAGGCACGGCGCCACCTCGGCCAGCGCCTGAATGCGCTGGAGCAACACGGCGCGATCGTCGGGATCCGTCGGCGACGACAGCGTCAGCGGGTGCGGACGGCACGCGAGCGCGACGAACGCGAGCACCAATGCCGAGGCGGGCGCGCGGGACATGCCCCACGGTCGGTGGAAACGGCCGCGCTGTCAAAGACGCGGCAGGAGTCGCACGCCCACGCCGATTCCCGGCTCGACGAAGAGATTCGCGCGCTCCGAGGAGTAGCCGCCCTCAAACGGATCGCTCGCCAGCAGAAAGGCGGTGTCGAGGTCGACCCACTCGACGCCGCCGAGCGCCGCGACGACGTGGGCCATCGTCGCGATCCCGACGCGCGTCTCGACCATGGCGCCCGCCATGAGCGACAGGCCGCGCGCGTGCGCGACGCGGCCGAGCGCGACCGCGGCGGCGGGTCCGCCCAGCTTCGCGAGCTTGAGGTTCACGCCGTGCGCGGCGCGCGCGTCGACGAGGCGATCGAGATCGTCGGCGCCGCGAAACGACTCATCGGCGACGACGGGGACGGGCGAGCGCGCCGTGACCTCGGCCATGCCCGCGAGATCGTCGCGCGCGCACGGCTGCTCGAAGCACTCGAGCGGCAGCGCGTCGGCCGCGAGGAGGTCGAGCAACGCGAGCGCGTCGCGCGCCGTG
>DATAZS010000325.1:0-4467 GCA_036271915.1 Polyangia bacterium | reverse complement strand
CCGGGTTGGCGAAGACTTGCTCGCCGACCGCGTCCGCCGCGTCGAAGTATTGCGCGAAGTGCGAGTCGCCCATGACGGAGTCGGCCGGGAAGGTCGCCTCGGCCTGGCCGCTGACACCCAGCAGGTCTTTGACGGCGTTGTCATACTGAGCGTTCGACAGACGCACGAGCGTGTCGCCCGTGTTCGCCGCCGGAGTCGTCTCCGTTGCGGGCGCCGTCGTCGTCATGGGCTCTGGCTCGCCCGTAGTGCCGGCCTCGTTGCAAGCGGAGACCCCCAGCGTGAGGGCCAATCCCCCGAGCAACATCCAGCCAGTTCCGTGAGCGCGCATGTTCTTCCCGGTTACCATGGTGCCTCCTCTAGGAGCTTTCCCTTGGACGCAAGCAGTCTACAAGAAAGGGGATGCCGATAGACAAAAAATGGCTCGCCTATTGAGGCATTGCGCGGTCCGTCAATGCAACGCTCCCCGTTCGGCGCACGGCCCCGTTCGGCCAGGTCTGTCATTCTACACACCTACGCGGAAGGATTGGGGCAAGGCGCCTCCTTGTCTCATCGAGATGGACCATCTGACTGCAGTCGCTGGGGCGGCCAGCCGACAAAGATGGGGCACGGGCGGCGCGAGGGATTTATCGGAGCGGTGTTCAGGGCGGAGGTTGCGAAGCGGTGGCGATCACGTATCGGTTCGAGGGTGAGTTTCTCTACACGACGATTGAGGGCGAGACGGGCTACGAGGAGGTCAAGAGCTACCTCGACGAGCTGATGGTCGACCCGGCGTTTCGCCCCGGCATGCCGGGCGTCATCGATTGTCGGCGCGTCAAGAGCTTGTTCTCGATCCTGGACCTTCGGCGAACGGCCGCCGACGCGCGGACGCGACCGCAGATGCAGGTGCCGGGGCGCGCGGCCGTGATCGCCTCGTCGAACATCATCTATGGTCTGCTGCGCATGTACGAGGTCTTCAACGAGGGCAACCCGTCGCAGACGCGCGTTTTCCGCGAGCCCGGGCCGGCCATGGAGTGGCTGAAGCGCCCGCACGGCGACGAAGACGAGTAAGACGAAGACGAGTAGAAAGACGGAGTGACCGGACGACCGAAGGCGCTGCTCGCGTGGAGCAGCGGAAAAGACAGCGCGTGGGCCTTACAGGTGTTGCGCGCCCAGGCCGAGGTCGAGGTCGTCGGATTGCTGACGACGATCGAGGCGGCGCGCGCGCGCGTCGCGATGCACGCCGTGCGCGCCGAGTTGTTGCGCGCGCAGGCGGCGTCTGTCGCGTTGCCGCTCACGGAGGTGCCGCTGCCGTGGCCGTGCAGCAACGCGCAGTACGAGGCGGCTATGAGCGCCGCTTTCGTCGGGGCGCGCGCCGCGGGCGTGACGATCGTCGCCTTCGGCGATCTCTTCCTCGAGGACATTCGCCGCTACCGCGAAGATCGCATGGCGGCGACCGGCCTGCTGCCGATCTTTCCGCTGTGGGGGCAGCCGACGGACGCGCTCGCGCGGCGCATGATCGCGGGCGGCCTGCGCGCGCGGCTGATCTGCGTCGACGCGCGTCAGCTCGCGCCGGCCTTCGCGGGGCGGGACTTCGACGCGGCGTTGCTCGCGGAGCTGCCGCCCTCGGTCGATCCGTGCGGCGAGCGCGGGGAATTTCACACCTTCGTCTACGATGGCCCGATGTTCGAACGGCCGGTCCCGATTCGCCGCGGCGAGATCGTCGAGCGCGACGGCTTCGTCTTCGCGGATCTGCTTCATGAGGAGCTCGCGTGAGGATCGCGTCGCTGCTCGCGAGCGGCACGGAGCTCGTGTGCGCGCTGGGGCTCGGCGAGCGGCTCGTGGGCCGCTCGCACGAGTGCGACGAGCCCGCGTGGGTGCGGACATTGCCGCAGCTGTCGCGTCCCACGTTCCCGATCGACGGCTCGAGCGGTGAGATCGATCAGCACGTGCGCACGCGCCTGCGCGCGGGCGTGCCGCTCTATGAAGTCGACGACGCGCTGCTGACAGCGCTCGCGCCCGACGTCGTGCTCACGCAGACCCATTGCGAGGTGTGCGCCGTGAGTCCCGGCGATCTCGCGTGCGGCGTGCCCGCGCGCCTCGAGCGCGTCGTCGCGCTCGACGGCGGTACGCTGGCGACGGTGCTCGAAGGGTTCCAGCACGTCGCCGACGTGCTGGGCGCGTCCGAGGCGGGCAGGGCGCTCGTCGCGCGCTTGCGGGATCGCGCCGACACCGTCGCGGCGCGCGTGCGCGGGCTGCCGTCACCGACCGTCGCGTGCATCGAGTGGATCGATCCCGTGTTCGCGATGAGCAACTGGGGGCCGGAGCTCGTCGCGCTCGCGGGCGGCCGCAACGTCCTCGGCCAGGCCGCGGCGCGCTCGACGACGACGCCGTGGGAGGCCGTGCTGGCCGCCGATCCCGACGTGCTCGTCGTCGCGCCGTGCGGCTTCACGCTCGAACGAACCTTGACGGAGATGCCCACGCTCGCCGCGCGAGAGGGCTGGCGCGATCTGCGCGCCGTGCGCGCGGGCCGCGTCTTCGCCGCCGACGGCAACACGTACTTCAACCGCGCAGGCCCCAGCTTGTTCGAGACACCCGAGCTCCTCGCCGAGCTGCTGCACCCGACGTTGTTCCCTCCGAGACACAATGAATCAGCCTGGAGGATTTGGGCCTAGGCGTCGCAGATGGAGTATGGTCGGCGCGTTTTCAAACTTCATTTCTCGGAGGAACGTCATGAATGCAGGTGCCAAAATGCTCCGCTCGCTCACGCTGGCGGGAATCCTGATCGCGGCTGTGTCGGGTGTCGCGCGCGCGGCTGCGAATCCCGCGTCGTGCACGAACGACGTCGACTGCGTCGCGACGCCGGACTGTGGCGGCGATGTTTGTGACTACCCGTCGGGCCAGACCTGCAAGCCGGCCGGGACCGGCACCAAGGGCATGGATGGCTGGTGCACGCACGATTCCGACTGCAAGTGCTTTGCGCAGGGCGCGCGTTGCAACAGCAACCTTTTCTATTGCTCGTTCACCAAGGCCTCGGACGCCCCCGGAACAGCGGGCGCTTCCGGCACCGCGGGCGCGAGCGGTACGGCTGGCGCTTCGGGCACCGCCGGCGCGACCGGCACGGCCGGCTCTAGCGCGGCCGGCGCGGGTGGCACGACGACGACCTCCAGCAGCAGTGGTGGCTGCTCGGTCGCCCCGTCGACGTCGGGCGGCTTCGCGGCCGTCAGCCTCATGGGCCTCGCGCTCGTCGCGGGCGGACTCGTTCGTCGCCGCCGCGGCTGAGCGCGACTGAACAAAACAGACACAACAAAAATCGCGGGCGCGCTCGCCGTGCCCGCGATTCTTCGCTTAGAATCGCGCCCGATGAAGTTCCCGATGTCGATTGCCCGGTCTGCGCTCGTCTGCGCGCCGGTGTTTTTTCTCGCCGCCGCATGCTCGAGCGCGTCGGAGTCCGGAACGTGTGGCATGGGCCTCGTTGGGAGCGTTAGCTGCTCGGGTCGCGACGCCGGCGCGCCGCCCGTCGACGCGAACGCGACCTCGCCGACGTTTTGCGGGCGCGGCGTCGACGTCCCGGGCGCGACTCCGCCCGCAGGCTTTTGCGTGAAGCAGTACGCGCAGATCGTCGAGGCGCGCACGCTGACCTTCGCGCCCAACGGTGATCTGTTCGTGGGCGCGCCGACGTCGAGCGCGCCGGGCGGCGCCTCGGGCGGCCCCGGCGCGATCCTCCTGCTGACCGACGCGAACAAGGACGGCGTCGCCGAGAAGCACACCTTCCTCGCGGGACTCGACGCCAAGACGCCCCTCGAGGACGTGCACGGCATCGCCGTGGGCGGTGGCTCGCTCTACTTCACGACGCAAGCGTCCGTGTGGAGCACGCCGTACGTCGACGGCCAGCTGGCGGCGTCGGCGCCGCCGACGAACCTCGGCCTTCCCACGACGTTCGGCATGGGCGGTCGTTGGACGCACGGGCTCGCGCGCTCGGTCGGCGGCACGCTCCTCGCCTCGCGCGGCGCCTACGCGACCTGTGGCGCGGACGAAGGCGGCGAGATCAGCTCCGTCGCCGCCGACGGCAGGCTGACGACGCTGGCCTCGGGCTTTCGCAACCCGATGTACATGCGCTGTCACCGCACCGACGAGATGTGCGCCGCCATGGAGCTCGGCGAGGATCTGCAGACGGGCGCGCGCGAGAAGATGTTGATCGTGCGCGCCAACACGAAGTACGGCTACCCGTGCTGCTCGACGATGGGAACGCCCGCGCCGGACTCGATGGGCAACCTCTGCACGGACATCGTGAAGGAGGACGCCTCGTTCCCGCTGTCGGACACGCCGTTCGGGTTCGACTGGGAGACGGGGACGTGGCCCGCGCCGTTCACGGGCGCGATCTTCGTGGCGCTTCACGGCAGCGCGTACTCGTCGCCGCCGTGGAAGGGCGTGGGCATCGTCTATGCGCCCTCGAACCCGACGACGCACGTGCCGACCCAGGACTGGCAG